>NZ_QPFS01000019.1:0-52548 GCF_010906995.1 Rhodopseudomonas sp. WA056
GATGTAGGAGCCGTCGGCGCGATTGATCGGCAGGCCGTTGTACAGCACCAGCACGCCGCGCTCGGCAGGGTTCTGCTGCGCCGAGCCGCGCATCTGGATCCGCGGCTGGTCGTTGGCGCCGAGGAAATTCTGGATGATCAGCCCGGGAACGCCGGACAGCGTATTGGCCAGCGTCGGGTTGCCGGCGTTCGGCATGTCCTTCTGCGACACCAGCGCGACGCCGCCCGCCAGCACGTTGAAGCGCTCGCGCACCAGGTCCACGGTCCGGGTTGCGGAAGCCGCCGGCGCGGTGCTGGGCGTCGCGGCCGGCGCGGCGCGGCGCACTACCGATTGCGGACGTGCCGGGCTGCGGACGACTTCACGGCGCTGCTCGACCACGATGGTGTCGAGCGTGATGGTGGCGCCGGGCGTAGCCGATTGCGCAAAGCAAAGCTGGCTGCTCGACGTCAACAGCGCCGCGACCGCGATGGTCGACACCGATCGCCGTCGTGCCCCCGTCTCGACCCCCTCGGTCAAGCCGCGCAATTCCGGATGTGCATCCGCTTTCATTCCCATGCCCCGTCCATTCGATGATCGCCCGTCGTGTCGACGCGCGCAGCGGCGATGTGCTCGCCCTCCTCGCGAACGAAAGACCGGCCGTCCCAGCCGACCCCCGGTGCCGGCAACAGCACAGGGGGGGCGATGACGAGCGATCTTTCGGATGTGATCTCGATGGCAACCCGGCTTTCTCGATCGGCCTCGACCATATCGAGCACGTCCGCGGCGCTGTTTGCTTTCGAGCAAACAACGCGCGACGTCGCACGCGGCGAAGCTGGAAATCCTCGCAACTGTGACATTTATTCACGCGCTGATTAGAGGCCTTCAAAACACAGCCGGTCCGCGTGCTGATAGGAATGGCGGCGTAGGAAACGCCCGACGACAAACGCCGCACATTCACGGGTCGACGATGGAAAAGGGTGTCCTAAGCGCAGCTGCGATGCGGAGTGCGCTGTTCTCGCAATTGCCGGCGACCGAGACGTCGCGGCTGCTGGCGGCGTCGATGCCGCGTCAGTTTCAGCCTGGCCAGGTGTTGTTTCATCAGGGCGACACGCCGGAATATCTGTATCAGATCGTCGCCGGCCTGGTCCGCATCACCCAGATCAACAGCGAAGGCGAGCAGATCACGCTGCGGATCATGCGGCCTGGCGATCTGTGCTGCGTGGCGGCGTTCCGCCAGCCGAGCTATCCGGCGACCGCGACCGCGATCAAGGACACCACGGTGCTGGCGTGGCGCGTCGGTTCGTTCGTGGCGCTCACCCAGCAGAGCCCGGCGATCGCCGACAACGTCGTCTGCATCGCCGGCGATCGCACCCGCGAGATGCTGCAGCGGGCGACCGAGATGACCGGCAAGTGCATCGCACAGCGGATCGCCGCCTCGCTGCTGCGGCTGTCGGTCCAGGCCGGCACCGCGACCGCAGATGGCATTCATATCGAATCTCCGGTGACCCGGGTCGATCTCGCCTCGATGGCCGGGGTCACTTATTTCACCGTGAGCCGCACCCTGAGCGCCTGGCAGAAACAGGGCCTGGTCAGAAGCGGCCGCCACCGCCTGACGATCCTGGACATGGCCCGGATTTCGGAGATCGCCGAGCCGCGGGCTGCCCGGGGGTGAGCCGGACGCAGGGCCTCGCCTTCGAACACCGTTGATATTCCGAGGATTGCGCCAGGACTGCCGACGTTCGGGGTCGAGGCGGCGGCGCGCGCTTGCTAGACTGGCGTGCGACGCGTGGAAACGCGCCTGGATGCAACTTGCGTGATGCGGGTCGAAACATGGCCGACAAGCATATGCTCAGGGGACTGATCAAGCATGCGTTGCGCGATCCGTGGGTCGATCGGTTCGAAGTCGTCCTCGCCAGCCACACCATGCCCGCCTGCGAGGAAGCCGGTGTCGATCTGGACGACGCGGTGTCGATCATCGGCCAGGATCTGTTCGCGAGCACCATATGGGCGTGCGCGTTCGAAGATTTCCTCACCCGGGATTTCGAAGACGGCGGCAACGTTGTCGACGACTATCTCAAGCGCCGCGGCTGGAAGGAAACGGCGTCGGTCCGCGCCTATATCGCGGCGCTGCGCGATTCGACGATGAGTCTCTACGAGGTGAGCGACGTCGTCCGTGACACTTCGTTCCGCGCGCGCGATCTGATCCGCGGCGGCGAGCCGGTTCTGGTCAGCGAGCGGAGCGCGACCCAAACTCTGAAGTGCTGGGATCGGATCGCCGCCCGCATCGTTCAGGTCGGGTCGAAGATGCAGATCAGCGGCGGCGTCCTGCCGTTCGAACGCGAGGTCGCGGAGGCCTTGATCACGGCCTTCAATCAGTTAGGCACTCTCAGCATCGAGGAGCAGAGGGAACTGGCGGAGGAGGCCGGAGAGGAGTTCGACGACGACTTCGACGGCGAGGCCGCACTGGCGGCACTGGCTCCTGCGGAACGACTGCGGCTGGTCGCTCCGATGTTCTCGTCGTTCTGGCTGATCGACGCGATCGATCGGATCGAGTCGGCCCGGCTTCCCGAGCTGCGCAACGCCGAAGGCGACGAGCTGCTGCTGTGCGAGGTGTCGTTTCGGCTCGGTACCGGCATCACCGGCGACGAGATCGGTCGATGCCTGCAGGCGCGCCCGGAGTTTCGTCCGACCAGCGCGACCTCCTGGTCGTGGGTCGGTCAGCGCGAGCGGGGCGGTACGGCCCCGGACGACGACTCGCCTGAAGAAACGCTGATGTTCGAAACCCTGCAGGAGGACGGCATGCTTCAGCTCGGCGAACTTCTGCTGGAGGACGACACGCTGGTGCTCTGCGTCAACTCGCAGCAGCGTTGCAACCGTGGCTGCGCGCTGCTGACCGAGATCCTCGGCCCCCGCGTCGGCCTGCCTCTGATCAGGACGGAGGCGGTCGAGGAAATGCTGGAGTCGAGCCGCGCCGCAATGCCGACCCCCGACGAGATCCCCGAACACGAGCGGCGCGCCGTCGTCCACCAGCATCTGGAGCGGCACTATCGCGAGGTGCTCGATCAACCCGTCGCCATGCTCGACGGACAGACGCCGAGACAGGCTGTCGAAGATGAAAGCGGGCGGGCGAAAGTCGTCGATTGGCTGAAGCTGATCGAAAATCGGACGGCGAAATCCGATGGTCCGATGGCGGATTACGATTTCGGCTGGCTCTGGGCCGAATTGGGCGTCGCAAACCTGCGGCGATGAACGGGGCTCCGCCTGCTCGGCCCAAATCGGCGACGCCGCGGATCGTCCGGCAGCGCCGCGCCAACGTTCGACCGCCGCCGTTTCGGACCGATGCCGGCCGGCATATAGAGTTCATTAACACCGCCGTCCTAGTCCTAAAGTTGGTAGATGAAGTCGTGAGATGCTGCCGGATCGCCGATGAGGAAAGACCCTGCTGCCTCGCTTTTCCCAGACGAAGCACGCGTAAGGCTCTATGACGAGGCTCTGAACGCCGCTCGGATCGGCGCCTGGGAGTGCGACCTCGACACCGAGCGCCTGAGCTGGACGTCGGGCGTCTATGCCTTGTTCGGCTATCCGGTCGGCAATCCGCTGCGGCGCGCCAGCATCGTCGATCTGTATGTCGACGAATCCCGGCGCCACATGGAGCTCGCCCGCGCCGAGGCGATCAGGACCGGCTGCCCGATCACGCTCGATACCGAGATCAGGACGTGGCGCGGCGAAGCGCGCTGGATGCGGTTGTCGATCAACGCGGCACGAGAGAACGGCCGGACGGTTCGGGTGTTCGGCTGCAAGCAGGACGTCACCGCCGACCGGCTGTCGATCGAACAGCTCCGGCGGCAGGCCGAAACCGATCCGCTCACCGGGCTCGCCAATCGCGCGATGTTTCAGGCGCGCTATCGCGAGGTGGTGGACGACAGCCTCAATCACGGCTTCGCCTCGGCGCTGGTGCTGATCGACCTCGACGGCTTCAAGGAGCTCAACGACACGCTCGGTCATCTGGCCGGCGACGCATGTCTGTGCGAGGTCGCGCAGCGCCTGCGGCGGGCGTTCCACAACGCCGGTCTGATCAGCCGTCTCGGCGGCGACGAATTCTCCATTATCCTGCGGGCGCCGACCGATCCGGCGCGGATCGCAGAGGTGCTGCAGCGGACCATCGTGATGCTCAGCCGCCCGCTGTTCTGGAACGGTCATCGGATCGCGGTCAGCGCCTCAATCGGCGCCGCCCTGATCGGCCGCCCGCATCGCAGGCGGATCGCCGACCTGTTCGAAGAAGCCGACCTCGCGCTGTATCAGGCCAAAGCTGCGGGCCGGAATCGCGTGCACCTGATCGGGGATCAGGCGCGGAGCAGGGCGGCCTAGGGGCGGCCGTCGGCCGGGCCCACACGCGCCGCTTTGCCTACGAGCCGCTTTGCATCCGCAGGCGCACGCAGCCTCGGTTTTCAGAGATGGGATTGGGAGGTCGCCAAATGTGGCTGCGCAGAGCCAGGCTGGCGCACCCGACACGATTCGAACGTGTGACCTTTGCCTTCGGAGGGATGTAGTCAAGCGCGTGGGTTAGCGCGGCCGCTCTGCCCTGCCTAAAGCGCTAAGACGAAAGACGAATCTCGCCAACGAGTCAGACTGGGGAAGCGGCACTTCGTCGCTCCTCGTTCCCGGCGCTTCCTTGGCGCGTTCGCCCGGAGAAAGCCACTCGCCACACATGCCAAAACTTACCAAACGTACTGCGGATTCCGCCAAGCCGCGGGAGAAGGATTACTTCATTTGGGACGACGAACTGCCTGGCCTGGGGCTCCGGGTGTATACCTCGGGCAAGCGCAGCTATGTCATTCATTACAGGTTTGCCGGCCGCTCTCGCCGGTTCACCATCGGGCTACATGGATTCTGGACGCCCGAGCTTGCGCGGCAGGAGGCAAGAGTCCTCTTCGGCAAGATCGCGTGTGGCGAAGACCCATCGGAACAGCGGCAACTCAACCATAAGGCCATAACGGTCAAGGAACTGTGCGGGTTCTATCTCGAGGACCTGAACGCCGGCTTGATCATGGGCAAAGGTGGACGGCCGAAGAAGCGGACAACCATCGTCAGCGACCTCGGCCGAATCCGCCGTCACATCATTCCGCTGGTCGGGACGCGGCGGGTGAAGGAACTTACCAAGGCGGATATAAATAAGGTCTTGAAGGATGTCATAGCCGGTAAAACCAATGGCAGTTTCAAGACAGGAAAATTACGGGGCAAATCCATCGTCCGAGGCGGCATAGGAGCAGCCTCGCGTACCGTCGGGCTTCTCAGCGGTATACTGACTTACGCGGTCGAAGCCGGAATCATAGATGCCAACCCCGCGCACGGGGTTCGACGGCCAAAGGATAACATTCGCAGCCGTCGTCTTAGCGACGCCGAGTATCGAACCCTCGGCTCCATCCTCCGTGCGGCGGGCAAGAACAACAGATATAGGATGACGGTGGAGATCATCCGACAACTCGCGCTGACCGGCTGTCGCCGGTCGGAGATGCTGGCGCTCCGCTGGGAGGAAGTCGATCTCGAAGCAAGCTGTTTGCGGCTCGCCGACAGTAAGGAGGGAGCGTCTGTCCGACCGATCGGCTTGCCTGTCGTGGAATACCTCGAGGAGCGCGGCGCGAAAATTTCAAAGACCTACGTCTTCCCAGGAAGCGAGGATGGCAACTCGTTCGGCAGCTTTCCCAATCACTGGGAGAAAATTTTCCTGAACACGGCCTTGGCGGATGTCACACCGCATGTCCTTCGGCATAGCTTTGCGAGTGTAGCCAATGACCTGGGGTTTACCGAGGCCACCATCGCAACATTGATCGGCCACTCACGAGGCTCCGTCACCAGCAAATATATCCATACGCTGGACGCGGCGCTGATCATGGCGGCCGATACGATCTCCGGCTACATCGAAGGCCTCCTTGACGGCGTGGAGTTCAAGCAGACGTCCTATGCGCTCGACCGTGGGGCCAGGAAGGCGACTTTGGCTCGTTTCCTGAAGAAGATGAGCAATGCGTCAGATGATGAGCTGATTCCAGTTGAGCATTTGGCGGCATAACTCAGAATCGACATTCCCGCCCCGAAGCGCGTCTAGGCCTTGGCAGCATGCTGGCCGATTATATCCGCCGCGTCGGTCTGACGGATGAGGACGTCGATGCGTGTGAGCAGACCCGCGACAGGAGGCCCGTCGAACTCCACTTCTTGTAGATTCTCGCGCGCATTGATGGCTCTGCTAAGCGTTCCGAACAGTCCATCGTCGTCGTGCCCGCTGCCTTATTGGATCAATCGGCGATGCTGATGCAGAGCATGGAAGTCGATCTTGACGCCGAGATCGAAGGGAACGTCTCGCTATATCAATACTCGGCCACGGCACGGGTCAGTTCATTGGGCGCACCTGCGAGACGTTTTGCAATCCGTCTTAAGCTCGAACACGCCTCGACATTCTCCGCTCCGATGACCCGAGCAATCCAATCGAACTGATGTTCTCGAACTTGCATTCTGGTGAGCTGAAGCGCCCGGAGCGTTGCATTGGCTAATCGAGCATCCCCAAGTGATGTCTGGACGGTATCGTGTGCGAGAATATCGACCGTAGTGACGATTTTGAGAGATTCGAAGCGCTCTGCTGCAAGGCGCGTTGCCTTCTTCTCGTCGATTGCTGCCAAACACCCCATCCTATGCGCGAAGGCAAGCGTTGCGGCCTCGCCGTCACCAAGCGATTCCGACGAACTGCCTGACACGAGTTCGAAGAAAATTTCTAGAGCATCGCCTTCAAGCTCAGCAACGCCGACAACCCGGCCGTCTATCATGTGCGTCAGCAGATCAAATTCATGACGACCGTTCACAGCTCCACGCTCGATCTCGCGGATGACGTTGTCGGCAACGACTATCGGCCTAGCCAATGCCTTTAGAATTGGAATTGGCTGGCCCGTCGCTAGTAGGTTGATCACGACACTCGCATCAAGCACGAGCGCGCTGTCGTCATCAGTGAGGCAGCTTGAAAAGGTCATCCGCCTCATCCTCTTCCGCCGCCGCTTCGTCGAGGAGTTCGCGAACTTGAGTCCGCCCAAGCCTCAGCATCTCTGACATCTGCCCTTCACTGATAAGGCCCTTTTTCCATGCATCGATTGCGAGCAGGAAAAGCCGCGACGATTGCGCGCTGTCGACGATGGAGGCTTCATATGCCGCTGGGCCAAGGACCTGCCGGACCTGCTCGTCGGTGATATTCCCATTGTCCTTGAACCAATCCCACGTACCTTTTTTCGTTAAGCCAAGTTCTTCCAGCCGCATGACCATGGCCTGACGCGAGACACCAAAGAAGTTGGCGAGGAGGATGACGTGACGGCGGGTGAGATGGGCGGATCCGGTCGTTAGCTCCTTGAATTTTTCCATCACGGCGCGCGCCGGCGTTAGGAAAGCTCGCCCGAACGCATTGGCGTAACGCTCATCCCGCGAATTGTCATGCTTCTCGTCCTGATAAACCTCCGGCTGTCTGCGCGTCGCCGTGAAGTGTCCGAGTTCGTGTGCGCCCGTCTGGGTCCGCCGGTCTTTCCTATGACCCGAGTTGATGAGGATGCAGGCGCCGACAGCGTCGTCGTACGCAAACAGTCCCGAAACTTTGGGAGCGAGCTTGCGGCTATAGAGCCTCACTCCGAGCTGGAGTTCCATGATCGCGAATAGATTTTGTACCGGGCCTTCCCCGAGTCCGAGCCAATTCCGTAAATTCTGCGCGTCGTGCTCCGCCTGCGTGCGCACGTCACCGGGTAGGATCGTCTTCTCCGTCGGATAATTGTGCGTCCGTTGGACGCCCAGAATGTTCTCGAGCTCAACCTCGGCCCTGACGAGATCATTCAGGACCCGCGCAGCCTGATCGATATCGGCGTCGCCAGTCTCCGGAAGCGAGCGGAAGCGCGGAACAAGGTCTACATGGACAGACTCGCGCCGCAGCAGCGAATTCACCGACACGCCATAACAGCGGCTGAGCGCTTGCAGCTCGTCTATGCGTGCACTGCGTTGCCCCTTCTCAATGGCGACAAGCGTCGTGCGAGCGATGCCGGCAGCCTTTGCACCGGCATCCTGAGTCACATTCGCGGTCTCCCGCGCGACCTTAAGTCTCGCTCCCAGCTCCGCCGGACTCAGCTTGTCAGTTAGCGTGGTCATGATGCGGTATCTATCCATTTCCTTACGAACGATCCTGCTCCCAGATCATTCGTGAACGCCGACCATTCCGTGGCATGCTGTTGCAGAAGCCGGTCGAGGCCATCGGCAACCACGTCTGGTGGCTGCGCCAGTGCGCGGGCGAGTTCATTCGTCGCGCGGCGCTTAAGCAAGTCGTACTGCACGGAATCTCGGATTGAGGCGAAGTGCTCGAAATGGAGCACCCCCGCCAGCGCATACTCACGCAGGGCCTGCGTGATGTGATTGAATTCTCGTGCAGCCCCTTCCTCAAACGTCGGAGCCTTCAGCGTCTCCCATACATAATTTTCGTTGGGTTCTCTCAAGCCGGCGGCATGAACGCTCAAGCGGCGCAGCATGCATGCCGCGCAGATGCCGCATTGCCGCCGCGTCCCTCCTACAGAGGCCTGCCGCGACTGCTGCCAGCAGGACCGGGTCTCGGCCCATTTCGCCGCTTCAACCCCGCAACTGTCGACGAATTCCCGAAGCGTCTCGCCCTTCGTCATCCAGAGCCGGGGGAATTTGTAGCGGAGGCGATGTCCAAACAGGGCATCGACGAACTTCTCCATCAAGACAGTGAAAGCCGGGTGATTGCGGTAATCTGCATAGCCCTGTCCAACGGGAAGCATCGCCGGCGCAAGAGCGCCTTGTCCGCTTTCAGGTACGATCACAGACGGCGCATTGATCAGGTAGGCGGCAATGGCGGCCACCACGCTGAACTTGAACCCCCGGCTTCGCGCGCTGGTCTCCGCATTATTGCCGTCCAAGGCGACCTCGTACGGCAGTGCTGCGAATGGAACATAAGGCCGCGCCTTCCTCGGTCTGTCATGGCGTTTAGTGCCTACTCTCACTCGCACCAGCCGATGGCCGAGACGCTTACGCTCGATCCCGTCGACCGCGCGCGAATCCATTCCTTCGCTGTAGGCGATGACAGCCTCGGCGTCCTGAGGAAATTCCATGCGGCTCTGGCCAGGCGTTTCCGCGGGCGATCTGCGAGGGCCGAACTCGAAATGCCAATCATCGCCCGTGAGAAGATTCAAAGCCTCAATGAGCGTTCGCGTGACCGTCCGGTCCGACCAGCGGGTCGGATCGTGGACCGGCACACGCAAACGGAAACAACGGCCCCAGTTCATTGCGCTGCGGCCAAGACTGCGGTCGCAGAATTCAACTGCAGCCGCAACAACGAGAGCGTCGTAAACAACGGCTTGCCAGTTGGTCGATGAGAACGACTCTAGAATTTCAGTATCGAAATCGATGTGCCGTTCGAGTACGCAAGCGATAGCGCCCCTGCGTGGGCGTCCGCCGCGTTCGATAACATCGACGGCCAGTTCCTTGAGTTCGAGAAATCGTGCGGCAGCGCTCATGGCAGCGGGACCCCATCGTTGATTTCGGTTCTTTTGCGGGGGGCACGCGAAACAGCAGGCTGCGGGTCGACCAATATCGAACCGAGCTTGCCCTCAGACAGTCCGGAGATCGCACTATTCAGTCTTGCGCTCACGCTGTCTGCGCGCCTCTGGTTCGACTCGCGCAAATAGTGCTCTTCCACCGACCTCGTATTTGCGAAACCTCTTTCTTTTGCGGCAAGGCCGACGGCGTCGTAGAGCGCCTGTTTATCTAATCGACCTTCATGCACGAGCTGGATGCTCCAGGCGACAGCATTCGTGCCAAACACCGATCCCGCAGCCAACGCCCTCGCCTCTTCAAGCTGCTGAAGAGCAAGCTCGGGAATGCCCAGGGAATTGTCGCGCCGGGTGAAAATGTCCTTCAAAGCGCTGAGCAACCGCCCAGAGACCTCGTTCTTGAAGTCGCTGGCGAGCGCGTGCGTAGCGGCGTCCGCTACCTGCTCGGAGTCGTACGTGAGCTGGTCGCCGCGTTTGGCCAGCTCCTTCCAGGCTCTTCGCATTGGCAGGCTTCTATGCGGTCCGTCGCTCATTGCCGACCTCCGATGTCAGATATATGATTTAAAAATCCGACAATGTCAAATCGAGCGAACGCCTCTCAAACGTCGAGCCCCGCGGGTTTCGTGCCGCCGAGATGAACGGCTCGGCCGTAGAGGAGGACCTTCCCCTTCTGGGAGAGCCGGTTCGGTCCACGCCGCAGCTGAGGTTGAAAACTGTCAGAAAACTGCGTATATTTCTGACAGGAGAATTGTAGTGCAGCGACTGACCGAACAGATTCTGGCGCATACGGAAAGCCTGCCCGAGGGCGCGCCGATCGCAGCCAAAGGCCTCCTCCATCTCGGCAATCGCGCCGCGGTGGACCAGGCCTTGTCGCGACTGGCTGAGCGTGGCCGGCTGATGCGTGCCGGGCGCGGCGTCTATTTGCGCCCGGTTTCGAGCCGGTTCGGCGTCCGCGCGCCCTCCGTCGAGAAGGCTGTCGAGGCGCTCGCGCTCCAGCGCGGCGAAACCATCGTGTCGAACGGGGCTGCCGCCGCAAACACGCTCGGCCTCACGACACAGGTGCCAGTCCGGTCGGTCTATCTGACATCGGGCCGTAGCCGGACGATGAATCTGGGCCAGCAGGTCGTCGAGCTGCGGCATGCGCCGCGCTGGCAGTTGGCGCTGGCCGATCGGCCCGCCGGACAGGCCGTGCGTGCGCTCGCCTGGCTGGGGCCGGAAAAGGCAGAAGCCGCCTTGAAGACGTTGAAGCGCAAGTTGCCGTCTTCCACGTTCGGCGAACTCGTCGCGGCCGCGCCCCAGCTACCGAGCTGGCTCGCCAGGACGGTGGGCAAGGTCGCGCATGGCTGAGGCGTTCCTCACATTGTCGACGGACGATCGGCGCGAGGCTCTGGCCGTCGCCGCCGATCGATCCGGCCGCCCGCTCCATCTGCTGGAGAAAGATGTGTGGGTCGTCTGGACCCTCGCAACGCTGTTCGGGTCCGACCTTGGCGAGCATCTCGTGTTCAAGGGCGGCACGTCGCTGTCGAAGGCATATCACGTCATCCGGCGGTTTTCCGAAGACGTGGATCTCACCTACGACATCCGCGCCATCGCCCCCGACCTGGTGGGCGAGAACGGCGAGGCCCTGCCGAAAAACCGCAGCGAGGAGAAGCGATGGTCGAAGGCCGTCCGGCACCGCCTGCCCGAGTGGGTCAGTGGAACGGTCCAGCCTCTTCTTGCCGGCGCCATCGACGCGCAATCGCTGCCCGCGACGCTCAGGGTCGAAGCCGACAAGCTGTTCGTCGACTATGAGGCGGCCGCTGCGGGATCGGGCTATGTGGCTCCGAGCGTGATGCTGGAGTTCGGCGCCCGCTCGACCGGCGAGCCGGCCAGCCCGCGCGATGTTGTGTGCGACGCGGCCGGACTGATCGAGGGCATCGAATTTCCGACAGCGCAGCCGCGGGTGATGCATGCCGAGCGGACCTTCTGGGAGAAGGCGACGGCGATACACGTCTTCTGCCTTCAGGAACGGCTTCGCGGCGAACGCTTCGCCCGCCATTGGCATGACGTTGTTCGACTGGATGATGCGGGAATCGCCACTGCCGCAATGTCCGACCGCGACCTCGCCGGTACGGTTGCTCGCCACAAGAGCATGTTCTTCGTGGAGAAGGCGGCCGATGGCGAGGTCATCGACTACGAAGCCGCCGTCGGCCGGAAACTACAGCTCGCTCCAAGCGGTGAAGCGCGCGCGGCCTTGGCTACAGACTATGCGCGCATGGTCGAAGACGGGTTGCTGCTCGAAGATGCCGAGCCGTTCGAGGCGTTGATTGAACGATGTGCAGACATAGCAAAGCGGGTAAACCGCGCGGCAAAGGGATGATATTTGGGGGAAACGGGTGTCTACCTATTTTACGGATCGTGAATACGGAACACGGCCCCAAACAATCGATGTCATCGATGAGCGCTTGTGGGCCGGCCTCTACAGCTTGATCCAGACGGGAATTGGCAACGGCTCATTTGGCCTGCGCTTTCCGGAACAATGCCCTGACGGGAATGGTCCGTGCGGGTGTGACGAGCGGGCCTTCCGCCAAGTGTTGGGCGCCGAGGTGCCGTGGATCGAATGGCCGCTCTCCCCGAGCAACGTTCCCGACACGCCGGTGATCCTCGATCTGCTCGAGTTCTGCGCCAGCGCCGTGGGTGAGCCGATTCAGGGCGCTTATCATTCTTATTACCGGCACCATCACTTAAGTTGGGATCGAGACGCCGGCCTTGCGCGATTTGTGGCGGACGTGAACCTCTTGTTTCGCCGGAACGCTGTCGCCTATGAGCTGACGGCGACCGGACAGGCTCGCCGCCTTCTTCCGCAGGCGATCGCCAATACGATTGGCTGGGCCTTGTTTCACACCGGCGACGCGGAGACCGACAGGCTACTTGAAGCCGCACGACAGCGGATCCTCTCACCAAAGCCCGACGATCGCCGCGATGCGCTCGAAAAACTGTGGGATGCGTTCGAGCGACTGAAGACGCTGGAGCCGGGGGCCGACAAGCGCGAGCAGGCCGATGCACTGCTCGATCGTGTCGCCGCGTCGGGCACCGGTTTTCGCCAAGCGCTCGGGCGCGAAGCCGCCGAACTGACCAAAATCGGTAATAGCTTTCGCATTCGTCACTCTGAGACGACGCAGGAAGCGCTGACCTCTCTCGATCAAGTCGACTACCTTTTCACCCGCATGTTCGCATTCGTGCGCGTGATCCTGAAGGGAACAAGCCGTGGCGGGTGACCTCTATGGGCTCGTCGCTGGCCTCCTTCAGGGGATGACCCACGCTCAGCTCAGCGAGGAGCCGCAGCGGGTCGCAGGGCTGGTCGTGCCTTATGAGGAGGGCTTGTCAAAGCGGCAGCGTGTCGAAAAAGCGCTGGCGAACCTGACACAGGAGCAATTGGCGCACCTTGCGCTGAAATTTGGCGCGGATCGTTGCGGCATCCCTCTCGATGAAGCGGGCCGCAAGGTACTCGAGGCAAACGACCCGCCTCTAACTCACATCACACGACGAGACGTCGCACGCGCCCTCGGAGACGATCTCGCCGGCGAGCGCGGCACGGTGGAAGTCGTTGGACGCTATTTCGTCCTTTCCACACCGATTGAGGATTTCCTCGGAAGCCGCGGGCAAAGCCTGCGTGACCAAATCGACCGATATATGGATCGGAATCCGGGCGACTGGTCGGTCGAAGATTTATTTAGCGAAATCGGCGCATTCGACTGCTCTAGGGCCAGGTTCGGCGCACTGCTCGAAGAAGCCGTTCATCCGCTTTCCCGGTCTGGAGACGATCAGACGGGGATGGTCATCGCCCTCAACAAGATTCTCGCGCGCGACGGATACGAGCTCGTGCAGGAAGGCGAACTCTCCGGTCACCCTATCTTCGGCTTCCATCCTATCCTGCGTGGTGTCGCCGGCCGACCCAAAAATTTGATCTTTGCCTCGCGAGGACCGAAGCCGGAGATTGGTTTCGCCGATGCGATCAACAACGACATCGTCATTCTGTCTGGCGAAGAGAGTTGCCTGGTCTACGACCGGCCGATCGGCGCGAGCGGCCTTCTGTGGTCGGAACTCGTTTCCTGGTGGGGCGAGCTTACGACGCGGGCTGATGCCGCGAAACTCGGAGCTCGCCTCCAGGAATCCCTGGCCTCGGACGCGGAACGCAAGCTTTTTGCGACCTACTTCAAGGCCTATCGGTCCGCCCTCGGCGAGGCGCTGCCCGCGCTCCTGCCACAGGTCTACCTTCACTATGATCCTGCCATCGTGAAAACCCTGCGCCACCGGCTTCCGCTACCGCGGCAGCGCATGGACTTCTTGATGCTGCTTCCCAACCGGCAGCGCATCGTGATCGAGGTCGACGGCAAGCATCACTTCTCGGAAAACGACCTTCCTTCATTGAAGGTCTACGCCGACATGGTGTCGGCCGACCGCGAGCTGCGCCTTGCCGGATACGAGGTCTATCGGTTTGGCGCAAATGAGCTGGTCGGCGACGGCGCCGATGCGAGGATCACCGATTTCTTCGACAAACTTTTTCGTCTGCATCGTATTCGGCAGTGAACTTGCTCGCTGATGCACCACGACGCACGGCGATCTGTAGGGGGTAGCAATTGACGACGACGATATTCTGGTCCTGGCAAAGTGATCGCGACCCGAAGTTGCACCACTATTTTGTCCGCGACGCGCTGAAGGATGCCTGTAAGCTCATTGCCATTGACCCTGACTATGAGGAGGCGGTGCGACCCGAGGTCGATCACGATACCAAGAATGTCGCAGGAACCCCTGACATCACGAAGACGATCCTGGACAAAATAGCCAAGGCCAATGTGTTCGTCGCCGATATGACCCCGGTCGGGGTAACCGATCCTGCGGCGCTTCAGCCGCACACGGCCGCAGACAAGCGTTCAGAGCCGAAGCATCTGCAAAACCCGAACGTAATGTCCGAGCTTGGCTATGCGGAACATGCGCTCTCGCAGGGCCGCATCATTCTGGTGGCGAACGGCGCGCACTATCCCGGTCCTGTGGCGCTCCCCTTTGACTGGCGTCACCGTAGCGGCGCCAAAGTCTATCACCTGAAGGACGGCGCCACGAAGGAAGAGATCAAGGCCGAGAGGAAGCGTTTCGCCGAGGTTCTGAAGAGCTGCATTGTGCCCATCCTGGCCGAGCAAGCGCCGGCAAAGACGCCCATGCTGCCCATCTCATGGCAGGCACCGAGCGATAGCGATCCGGCCATCTGGCCGGCGGCGGCGAAGAAGCTTGAGTTTCGCAACAATGCGATGGGGGAGCCGCAGCGCAGTGTTGAGCTGCGGGACGGGACCCGAATCTTTGCACGCATCGCTCCGCGCGAATGGTCGGTGCCTGCCAGGGTCGAGCTCGAACAGCGGATTTCAGACGTAGGGTTGAACATTCGCGGACGAGATGGCGACTGGGGTCTCAATGGCGACGGCGCATTGTCGGTCTCGGGCCACATCTCAGGCGCGCGCAACGACATGATCGTCA
Source organism: Rhodopseudomonas sp. WA056 (assembly GCF_010906995.1). NCBI lineage: Bacteria > Pseudomonadati > Pseudomonadota > Alphaproteobacteria > Hyphomicrobiales > Nitrobacteraceae > Rhodopseudomonas > Rhodopseudomonas sp. WA056. Next base: position 15,069 of record NZ_QPFS01000019.1, read on the forward strand.
CCAACGCGACGCAATGGTTTCAGTCAAACGGTGAGCTTTGGGCGGTCAACAACAACTGTTTCGCCGAGAACAGCGGCGGCCAGGTTTTCGCATCGGCGCTGCCGTTCACACCGCTCGATGAGTTCCTCGGCAAAGGCGTCGCCGCCATCAGAGCGATGGGTGGCAAGGGCCCGATCGGAATTAAGCTTGGTGCCGGTGATCTGACCGACACTGTCTTGCCTGGAGAATATCGATCGCAACGGTTCCCGGCTGTCAGTGCATGGGTGGACGTGGACGAAGAGCGGGAGACATGGACGCCGGAGGAGCGTCGCGCGCTGCTGTTCCGATTCTGGAACGCTCTGATGGACGCCTACGGTCGGCCACCTGCACGCTCCATTACAGAGTTCGAGCAAGCTGCTGCGATAGCGCCGCTCTCGAAATAGGCGGCGGGATGATGAGCGGGGAGGCAAGGCCAAACGTACTCGATCCGCGCCAGTTGATGCGCATCGAGGCCATGCATCGTGGCTTCCTGTATCAGCACCTCTATCTGGCGAATTGCCTGCTGCGCGCCGCATCGGCCGGCGTCGACAAAATCGTCGTCGAAGGAGACGAGGACGTAGAACTGCATCGGGCGGCCGACTGCTTCTATGTGCAGGTGAAGACGCGCCAGGGACTCCTGGAAGCTGGCGACATCAAGGGCGCGCTTGAACGATTTGCTTTGATCCGGGCGGAGCACGCCGCCGGCGCCCGAATGGGGACGGCGCGCTTCGTTATCGCATCGAATGCAGCCCCCGCGCCGAAGCTCGCTGAGATGCTCGCATCGGCGGATTGGCCGAAGGATGTGGAGGTTCATTGGCCAGGCGGCCCAGTAGCCGCTGACCCGGCGCTCCCCCAACCGCCCATCGATGTGAACGCCGCTGCGTCGGCATGCAGCACGTTCGCGGCGAAGCTGCCATTTGCGATGTTGCGGCCCGATACGCTGACCTGGAAGCTCGCGGGCGCCGCGATGCTCGCGGCATCGGGCACGCCCCCGCGCCGAGATCATGCGTTCCATCGCGATGAACTGCCGACTCTATTTGAGCAGTTGATCGTCCAGATGCAGGACTTTCCTGCGCCGCCGGCCATCTACAGGGCGCAGATCAACGAGCCACCGCTGTCGACCGGAGGACGGGTCAGGGTGCTTTCTGGGCTGTCGGGCGCGGGAAAGACTGCGTGGGTCGCGGAAGCCGCGACGCATCTAGGAACACCAGCCGTCTACCTCGATGTTGGCGAGATGCCCGGGCCGGCGCTGGCATCCGCGGTTGCGCGGGAAGTCGCCGCAAAGCTCTTCGGCCGCAGTCACGGTGTCTTGGGCGAAATTCTCCTGCCGGGTGCGTCGGGCATGGAGACGCTTGGTGCGTTGAACATCAAGCTCGGTCAAGATGGGCTGAGTGTCGATGTCGTGATCGACAATGCTCATCGCCTGACGCCGGCGGACCTGAAACCGATTGTCAATCAGGCGCAGAACATCCGCTTTCTTCTCCTGTGTCAGCCGGGCACCGTGACACAGGAGATCGCCGCACTCCTCGGCGTCGAGCACGAAACGTTGGGTGGTTGGGACGAGGACACTATTGCGGCGGTGGTCGCCGAGGCCGGCTGCGTGGCTGACTATGCGGATTGCGAGCGCTTGTCGCGTCTCACCGGCGGGCTGCCCTACTATGTGTTGAATGCGGCGACCGTCGCGAAGCGCGAATACGATGGACGGATCGCCGCCATCTGCGCGGACGTTGAGGCACAGACGAATCTGGTCGCGACGGCGCAGGAGGTGATCCTCAAGCGGGCCTTCGACACTATGCCCGACCCAATGAAAGAGGTCGTGGCGGCGCTCAGCCTGGCCGACGTTCCCCTCTCGCGAGACGAAGCCAGCGCGTACCTTCAGAAGGCCTGCAAGCTCTCGCGCCAGAGCGCCATCAACTTGCTGCGCCAGCTTCCGGATAGCGGAGCGGTCGAGCTCTTCAGCAATGCCGGTATCAAGGTCCACGACGCGATGCGGCTACTCGGCCGCGCGTACATTGCCGGCCGCGGCGCGGACCATGAACGCGATAGCCGGAAGCTCCTCTCAGCCACGATCATCGAGTCGATCCAGAAGGATTGGAGCATCGCGAAAGTTGCGCTGCTGGTGAGGCTGTTCGGTCAACTTGGTCAGGCGAAAATCCTGGTCGAGTTCGCGACCGACGAGCTGTTCCACGAAATGGGCGTCTGGCGAGAGATCGAGCCCTTTCTGATCGCGATCGCCGAGGATAAGGATGAGGATGCGGAGACGCGCCTTTGGGCTCTCGACGGGCTGGTGTTCAACGATCTGCGCGAAGGTGATGTCGAGCGCGGGCTGAAGCGTATCGACGCGATGCGCGCGCTGCTGGACAGCAACAAGCTCGGGTCAGATGAGTGGTTGGCTTGGGCCATGAAGCGCATGCTGGCCGTGTCGAGCAACGACGATGTCCAGGGCGTTATGGACATGCTTTCCGAAGTCGAAGAGCGCCTTCCAAAAAGTGACCAGCACCATCGCATCTTTCGCTACAACCGAGCCTTGGTAATGTTCAAGCTCGGGGCCTACGACCTCACGCTCCAGGAAACGGAGCGGCTCGGGCAAGAGTATTATGACCTTCTCGGCCTATCGCCGGAGCAGGTCATTGGCAGAAATCCGCCGGCTATCCGGCCGTTGCTGCCCAAGGGTCGGGACAATAGGGACGACCTGAAGCATCTCGCCGACACGCTGGACCTCCATGCACAGGCGCTGCAGCGATCCGGTAGATCATCCCCGTTCGCTCGCATACACGCGATGAAGTTCTACGAGCTTGCCCACGCCCCGCAGTCGGTTATCCGCGTGGGCCAGGATCTGGTGGATGACTTTTGCGTCCACAACGACTTCGAGGGCGCGCGGGACGTCATCGAGAAGACGCTGCTGCCGACCGTCCAGGCATTGAACCTTGTTTCCTGGGTGGTGCCGGTCCGCAGCCAATACGCGGTCGTCCTTGCCTATTCGGGGCAGTTTGACGCCGCCGACAATGAAATGCGCCGACTTGCGCCCTATGAGGCCGGCCTTAGTCCCGCCGGCAGGGGCGAGTTGCAGGATCAGCGCCGCCTCATTGCGAGCCTGCGTCGGTCCGGCCCACCCCCGCAGAGAAAGGTCGTCATCCCTCCGGCAGTGAAGGAGCTTCTCGCGGCCCGCAACGAGCAAGCGGCGCCACCCCAGCAGCGTCGGACCAAAATCGGTCGAAATGAGCGGTGCCCGTGTCAGTCAGGCCGGAAATACAAGCATTGTCACGGCCGATGATCGGCGACGGAATCCCCCAGCATTGAACGTTCCCGTAAATCGCTATTTCCTTGATGAAAGCGGTCATTGTGGCGATCTCGCCTCGGCGAGCCAGCGCTCGGACTCGCTAAGCACAACTCTCAAGTGAGTGGCGCGCCGGAGTTATCGTCCTTCACATCTTCCCGTCGTATCCTGCGGCCACCAAGTGCTGAAGGGGGGATAGCTATGGAGGACTTACCAGTGCACCAAAAAGCGCGGCATGTGAGCCGCGAAGAACTCTACACGCTGGTCTGGCAGAGACCGATGAGCCGTCTCGCGGAAGAGTTCGGGATCAGCGGCAATGGACTTGCCAAGATATGCGACAGGATGGACGTGCCATATCCACCACGCGGCTATTGGGCCAAAAGGGAAGCGGGCAAGCCGGTCGTTGTATTCAAGCTACCACCTCGCAGGGACGGCATCCCGCAGGTGACGGATATTTACCCTACGCCCCCCAAGCCCGCGCCGTTACCGGAAGCCGAGAGGTCCGCGACGGTTGCGGCTGCGAAGGTAGAAGCCATTGCCGTGCCGGATGGCCTGGATGACCTTCATCCACGCGTGAAGGCGTGGATTGTGGAGCACAAGAGACAGCAGAAAGAACACGAACAAGAGAGCAAACGGCGAAGGCACGAAACCTGGTGGACGCCCCGAATGCTCCCCGATCTGACCGAACGTGATCTATATCGTTTCCGGGTCACGAGCGCGATTTTTACGGGTGTCGAGAAAGCTGGCGGCAAAATTGATAAGTCGCCGATGACAGGAAGGGTGACCTTCGGGATTGCGAACCACGCCGTTGAATGCTCGATCGTAGAGAAGTTAGTGAAGTCGCTTAAGCAGCGCGACGAAACACGGAAGTGGACAGCCTATCCCGACCACCATCAATCCGGTCTCGACTCGTCAGGCTTCCTGCGCGTGTCGATCACTACGTACCTGGACGGCCGGCAGCCTCAATGGATCGAAAGCCAGAAGACAAAGATTGGCGACATCCTGCCTGAGATCGTCGGTACCATCATGGCAGCGGGACCGATCCTAGAACAGCAGAAGCTCGAACGAGAGGAACGGGAGAAACGGTATCGGGAGGAAGAAGCGCGACGCTACGAGGCCAGACGCCTCAAGGAAATCGACGACAAACGCTGGAATAAGCTTTGCGAGCTTGCAGCCAATTGGGAACAGCGCGGTAGATTCGTTGTATTTCTAGCTGAAGTGGAGAAGCGCGCCTTCGACGAAGGTGACATCGTCGTCGGGGACAGCCCGTTGAGCGATTGGATCGCATGGGCAAAAGAACGGGCCGAGGCGCTCGACCCGCTTCGTCGGGGCGCAGCTGGGATTTTCGATACGATTTCAAAGGTTTCGCAATGGTCATGAGGGAGGAGCGCCATACCGACGCGAGCGGCAGGCAGCCAGCTGATCGCACATTGTCACGGAAGCGCTGTTTGTGCAGGCGGATAAGTTCGAATCTTCGACGGTGAAATGGCGCGCCCGACACGATTCGAACGTGTGGCCTCCACCTTCGGAGGGTGGCGCTCTATCCAGCTGAGCTACGGGCGCATTTCACTTCGCTTAATCCCATCGACCTCCGGCGGTCAACGGATTCAAACACCTTCAACCGAGCCTCTCGTTCCAAGCGTCCAACGCATCGTGCTGGTACTCGCTACGCCACGCGCTTGTTCGCTGCTCTTCTCTGAAAACTGCTTACGCGGTGCTTACGCGAAGAATTTTCCAGATGGGGCACCTAACCGAGAGAACGTCAACCTACTGAAACTTGTTGCCTTTTTCCTCTTCCTTCCAAACCATATTCCCTTGACATCAGCCTTCGGAGGGCAACGCTCTATCCAGCTGAGCTACGGGTGCGTGCCCCGTTCCTGTAGCCGATCGCAGGGGGATCGGCAACGGGAGAGAAAAGTGAAATTCTTTCAAGGGGGAAGGCCCCCTCAGGCGGCGGCCGCATGTTCGAATCGTGTCGGGCGCCCCGAACTCAGGCGCGCCAAGCGGCCCAGGCGTGCCGCGACGTAGCTTGCCCAGGCCGCTCTACATCCTTGTGCCAAAGTCGTCGATCGGGACGATGACCTTGCCGATCGGCCACAGCGCGATGCCGGCCAGCTTCAGGTGGGCCCAGGCGAACGGGATGCCGATGATCGTCACGGCGAGCAGCACGGCTGTGACGACGTGCCCGATCGCCAGCCACCAGCCCGCGAACACCAGCCAGATGATGTTGCCGATCACCCCGAGCGGGCCGGTGCCGATGTCTTCGCGGCCGGTGACGGCTTCCCTGGGCACAGCGGTCTGGCCGAACGGAAACAGCGTGTAGACGCCGATACTGAAGGCCGCGCGTGCCCACGGCAGACCGATGATCGTGATTGCCATGATGACTGCCGCAACCGCCCAGCCGACCGCCATCCAGAAGCCGCCGAGCGCGATCCAAAGGATATTCAGCAGAAGCGAGACGGGAGACATGGCCAATCCTTCCGGAAAACGATGTTCGTTTCAACGTCTGCGTCGTGCCCCGGCAAGATCGCAGTCGGCTCGGGAATCATGCCGAGCATCGTGGCCCGGCAGGCAGATGTCCACAGCCGGTTCCCTAAGCCCGAAATCGCCATTATGGCGGCGAATTGCGGTCAAAGCTGCGGGGTATCGGCAATCCTCGTTCACGAGGAATCGCGACTTGCCCTACACCATCACAGCCATTCGACAAGACGAGAAGATGCGCTGCGTGCGCGACAGCGCGCTGATCGCGCTGGCCAAGGCGCGGATTTGGGAGAGCGAGGGCTGGGACGTGGTTGTCGCCGGCGAAGACGGCCGCACGTTCGGCACCGCCCAGCTCGATGCTCATGTGGCGGCGTATCGGTCGCTCGATGGCGCGGAGCTTGGCATCGACGACGATGATCTGATCGGGCCGAAGCCGATGAAGGTGCCGGCGCAGAGGTCGCGCGCCGAGCGCACGACGACTGCGCGTGCTCGGTCGGCGCCCGAGGCGATGCCTGCCTAAGTTTGCTGCGCGCGGACGAAGTTCGTGCCGCTTTAGCCTTCCGCCACGGCGTCGCCCCACGGCTGGGCGATTTCGGTCGCGCCGCTGTTGCTGCTGCCCTGCCGCAGCACCACGCTGGGGCAGGCGAATTTCATCGGGAAGCTCTGCACCCGCGCCTCTTCGTAGTCGAACTGCCGGCGCAGCGCTTCGCGCGTCGCAGCCGGCAGGCGTACGTCGCCGATCACCACCTCGCCTTCGCTGGCGTCGATCCGCGGCTGGTGGATCGCGGCGTCGAGGTCCATGCCATAGTCGATCACGAACGACAGGATCTGCGCCACCGCCGGCAGAATGCGGCGGCCGCCGGAGGCGCCGAGCGCCAGCCTGCGGCCGTCCGGCGCCTGCGCCAGCACCGGCGTGTAGTTGGTCAGGCAGCGCTTGCCGGGCGCCAGCGAGTTCGGCCGGCCCGGCTCGGGATCGAACCACATGATGCCGTTGTTCATCATGATGCCGGTGTGCGGCGTTTCGAATTTCGAGCCGAAGGTCGACAGCAGCGTCTGCGTCACCGCCGCCATGTTGCCGTCGCGGTCGACCACCGAGAAGTGCGTGGTGCAGGCCGGCGCCAGATGCTCGGCGCCGAGGGCGCGGCGGCCGTCGGCGTCGCCCATGTCGCGCAGCCGCTCTGCATAGGCCGATTGCAGCGCCAGCGCGTAGGCCTGATAGGCCGCGGCGTCGGGCTCGCTGCCGGCCGGCGTCAGGCTGTTGCCGAGCACCCGCAGGGTGTGGGCGAGAGTCGGACCGGCGGTCAGCTCAGGTGTCGCGAACACCTTGCCGCCGCGATACGGGATCGTCAGCGGTGCGCGCATTTGGGCGCGGAAGCCGGCCAGATCCTCGATCGACAGCGTCCCGCCGTCGGCCTGGATGTCGGCGGCGAGGCTGCGCGCCAGATCGCCCTCGTAGAAGTCGCGCGGCCCCTGTTCGGCGAGCTGCGCCAGCGTCGCCTGCAGCCGGTCCTGCGGCAGCACGACATTCGATTTGATGCCCCAGGGGGCGTGCGGCGGCAGACCGTCGACCAGATACGACGCGGCGCTGGCCTGGTAACACCGCAGATCGGCCGCGACGCTGCCGATCATCAGCGTGGTCCACCAGTCGACCGTCAGGCCGTCGCCGGCGAGCGCGACGCTGGGCGCCACCAGATCGCGCCACGGCAGCCTGGCGTAGCGGCGGTGCGCCTCCTCCATGCCGGCGACGACGCCCGGCACCGCGACCGCGGCTGGGCCGTGGATGTTGCGGTCGTCCTTCACCCGCGGCCACGGAAACAGATCGGACGCCGCTCCGGCGCCGGTCAGCGGATAGTCCTCGACCCGCAGGCTCTGCGGCGCCCGCATGCCGTAGTCGATCACCTCGGTGCGGTCCTCTTCGGCACGATACAGCACCATCGCGCCGCCGCCGCCGATGCCGCTCATCCACGGCTCGACCACACCGAGCGCGAACGTCGTCGCGATCACCGCGTCGATGCAATCGCCGCCGGCCGCCAGCACGCCGGCGCCGATCTCGGCCGCCCGGCGCGACTGCGCCGCGACGATGCCGCCGGTGGCGGTGATCACGGGCTTGCGGATGTGCTGCAGATTGCTGAATTGGTCGGTCATGCGCAGGCTTTCGCTGGGAGGGACGACACGCGGCGAGGGGACCGGCACCGGCGAGTGTAGGGCCTGCTGCGAGCGGCTGCTACGACGCAGAAGCAGCCATGCTCGTCAAGCGGCGCAGGTTGAGAGGTGCGAGGTGAGCAACTTGCGGAACGCAGGGGCAGGCACCGCCGGGCTGAACAGCCAGCCCTGCATCTGGGTGCAGCCGAGCACGCTCAGGATCTCGCGCTGCCGCTCGGTCTCGACGCCCTCGGCGGTGGTGGTCATGTGGCGCGCCGCCGCGATGTTGACCACCGCCTGCACGATCGCGGTCGACCCGTCGGTGGTGTCGATGGCATCGACGAAGCTGCGATCGATCTTGATCTTGTCGAACGGGAAACGCTGCAGGTAGCTCAGCGACGAATAGCCGGTGCCGAAATCGTCGAGCGAGATCCGAACCCCGAGGGCACGGAGCTGGGTCAGCGTCGACAGCGCCGCGTCGTCGTCGTGGATCAGCACCGCCTCGGTGACTTCGAGCTCGAGCCGGTTCGCCGGCAAGCCGGACGCGCCGAGCACCGAGGCGACCAGCAGCGCCAGCGACGGTTGGCGGAACTGGACCGGTGAGATGTTCACCGCCAGCGTGATGTCGGCGCTCCATTTCGCCGCCTCGGCGCAGGCGGTCGCCAGCGTCCAGGCGCCGATCTCGTTGATCAGGCCGGTGTCCTCGGCGATCGGGATGAATTCGGCGGGCGAGATCATGCCGCGGCTGGGGTGCCGCCAGCGCAGCAGCGCTTCGCAGCCGGTGATCGCGCCGCTGCGCAGATCGACCAGCGGCTGGTAGTGAATTTCGAAGCCGCGCTTGCCGACCGCGCCGCGCAGGTCGAATTCGAGCTGGCGGCGCGCCTTGGCGACCGCATCCATTTCCGGCTCGAAGAACCGGAAGGTGCGCCGGCCTTCGGCCTTGGCGCTGTACATCGCGAGGTCGGCGTTCTTCACCAGTTGGTCGAGATCGGCGCCGTCGCGCGGCGCGATCGCGATTCCGATCGATGCGTCGGTGGACAGATGGTGGCCGAGGCACTGATACGGCAGGCGGATCGATTCATAGATCCGCTCGATCAGCGTGGTGACGTCGTCGGCGCCGCTCACCGCGATCTGGATGATGGCGAATTCGTCACCGCCGAGCCGGGCGACGAAATCGGTCTCGCGGACGCAATCGCGCAGTCGGACCGCGACCTGCTTCAACAGTTCGTCGCCGACCGGATGGCCGAGGGTGTCGTTGATATTCTTGAATTCGTCGATGTCGATGTACAGCAGCGCGAACGGCGCACCGCGGCTGGCGCGCTGCAGTTCATTCTCCAGCCGCTGCCGAAACATGCTGCGATTCGGCAGATCGGTGAGGCTGTCGAAATGCGCCAGATAGGAAATCTTCTCGGCGTAGCGTGTGCGCTCGGTGACGTCCTCGTGGGTGATCACCCAGCCGCCGCCGGGAACCGGGACGCTGGAGAACTCGATCGAACGGTCGAGAATGCTGTGGACCTCGGAGACCTTTCGGCTGGACAGCTTGTCGATCAGGTCTGCGGTGATGTTGTCGACATTGCCGTAGAGGGATCCGGTCGCCTTGCGGTGTTCGAGCACGTCGCGCAGGGAGCAGCCCGGCTTCACGATGGCCGACGACAGCCCGTACATGTCCAGATAGCGCCGATTGCACACCACCAGCCGCGCCTGCGCGTCGAACAGCAACAGGCCCTGGGACATGTTGTTGATCGCGGTGTCGAGACGTTGCTTGTCGAGCTTCAGCCGTTCCTGGGTCGCGCGATGGTGCTTGCCGATCTGGTTGATGATCAGCAGCAGGATCACCGTCACCACCAGCGCCGAGACAGCGGCAACCGAAACCATCAGCCGGGTTTGCGTGCGCCAGCTCGCCAACGCGTCTTCGATGGTCGTCGTGGTGATCATCACGATAGGTAGTTGGTCGAGCGCATGCGACGCCACCAGGCGATCCTGACCGTCGACCGGACTCGGCAGCCGGGCGGTGGTGTCTTGGTCGAACATCGCCTGTTGCAGCGCCGGCCCGTCGCGGAAGTTGCGACCGATCATGCCTTCGGCATAGGGGTGGCGCGTCAGCAGGGTGCCGTCGCTGTGGTGGATCGAAACGGCGGAGTCGCCGATCAGCGAGACCTGCGACAGGAATCGGTCGAAATGAACCGGCGTGATCGCGCGAGAGACGACGCCGAGAAACTCGCCGTCCGCATTGCTCAGTCGCTGCGCCAGCACGATCGTCCAGCCGCCCGCCAGCGCATCGTGCTCCAGTGCGACCGTCGGGCGTTGCGTGGCGCCGGTCTTGTGGTCGAGGAAGTAGGGGCGTTCGGCGATCGAAGCCTCGGGGACCGGCCACACGTCGGACGCGTTGATCAGGTGCCCTTTGGCATCGAAGATCTTCAGCGCCGTAATCTCGGTCGCGCCCCTGGCGCGGGACCGCAACGTCTGGTGCATCGCCAGCGTCGACATCGCGCCGCTGAAAGCCTCGGCCGAAGGCTCCGGTGATTGTCTGGCCATCGCGACGATGTCGTGCTGCATCGCCATGAAGTCGTCGATCTCACGATCGTAGTGCAGCGCCAGCAACATCGCGGTGTTGGCGAGTTCGCGTTCGCCGTTGCGCAGCGCCTTTTCCTTGAAATTGTTGACGGTCAGAACCGTGGTGATGGCGATCCCCGCGATCAGGATGGCGCCACTCAGGATCAGCCACAGAATCGGGCGATGATGGAGCGCCCCGACGAAGGGCAATCGCTCGCTGACGTCCGCTGGGGGGAAGGCCGGATCCTGGGGCCGGAAGCTCTGCATCCGGTAAGAACTACCGGACACAGATGAGAGGCTGGTTAGCAATCACGGTAAGCGAAACTTGAATCCGGCGGCTTGTCTTGATCAATTTTGCTCGCAGGCGTGGTGTCGCGTCGGCCCGCCGGGACGTCCCGATGAAAAAAAAGGGCCGGCGGTACGATCTCCGCCGGCCTGTCAACAGCTACGGTCGAGCGCGGATCGGGCGATCCGATCGCCGACGATCAATTGATCGGAGTGCCCGGTCGCGGCGCAGAGGCGCTGTTGGCACGATAGACCTCGAACACGCCCCAGGCGGCGGCGGCGATGTACACCAGCGCCACCAGATTGCGCGGCAGGATCATCGCCAGCGCGATCAGTGCGACCGCGGTGGCGCAGGCCTTCACCAGCTTGTTCTCGTCGGCGAAGATCAGCTTGAAGCGATCCCAGTTGTCGACCTTCAGCGGCAGCTCCAGGGTCTGCAGGCCGAATTTCTCCCACGCGCCCTTGAAGCCGAGTTCGCGCGCCCACAGCAGGAACAGCGCGACCAGGAAGGCGACGATCGTGACGACGGCGGCAGGTGGGCCGCCCGCATAGCCGATCACGACCACGAGGGCGATTGCGAAAGCACCGATCCAATATTGCATTGATTTACCTATTGTCACCCGGCGCTCGCGGGTGCCCCTTCAGGTTCGTCCACGCGCGCGTCGCCGCGGGTGGGGTGGAAGAACGGTCAGGCACGCGCACGCTGCCGCGGAGGTCGTCGTCCTCGATGTGCGTCACGATCGCCTGCGCGAAACGGCCGGCGCGCGCCGATTCCTAACTCCGTTGAAATAAGACAAATGAGAAACGCCCGCCAGTCAGGCGAATTGCTGACAGCGCTGCTCGCCCCGCGGTGGTGACCAAAAGTCGCGTCCGGGTCCTCGCCGTGCGGCGCTACGCGTGGTTGGTATCGTGAGGCCTTCCTTCCGGGGCGTCTACGTCTTTCGTCGCAGCGGCATCGGTATTCTTACCAGCGGTCGACTTAATGACTGCGTAACGACGACCGCGAATAGTCGAGCCCGAGGGGGAGAATACCCATGCTGCAGACGCTCGAAACTACGGATTTGAAAGAAGCCCGCCGGTCGCGAATCGCGCAGTTCAGCGGTCGGGCGGCGACCTTGAAGGTCGGCGGATCTTCGGTGACTGGCATCGTCCGCGCCGTCAAGGAAGACAAAACCGGCGAGAAGCCGCGCTGGATCGTCACGGTTCTGTCGCAGCCGCCGCGGCGCTGATCAGTCGCACTGCAATTGCGCCGGCGGAACGAAGTGGTGAGCGTTCTGGCCCGCCAGCGTCTTCGCTCTCGCCAGCTCGGCGCGCGCCACCACCCGCAGATGCACTTCATCCGGCCCATCCAGGAACCGCATCGCCCGTCCCCAGGTCCATAGATAAGACAGCGGCGTGTCCGGCGTCAGCCCCATCGCCCCGAACACCTGCATGGCGCGATCGACGATCCGCGTCTGCAGCCGCGCCGCCACCACCTTGATGGCCGAGACGTCGATCCGCGCTGCCGCATTGCCGTCGCGGTCCATGCGGTGGGCCGCCTGCATCACCAAGAGCCGGGCCTGATCGATCTCGAGCCGCGATTCCGCAATCCAGTCCTGCACGTTGGCGAAGTCGGCGAGGTGCCTGCCGAATGCCTCGCGCTCCAGCGCCCGCTCCGCCATCAGTTCCAGCGCGACTTCGCATTGTCCAATGGTCCGCATGCAATGATGCACCCGGCCGGGTCCGAGCCGATCCTGCGCCAAGCGAAAGCCCTTGCCTTCCTCGCCGAGCAGATTTGCGGCCGGCACCCGGACGTTGCGGAACACCAGCTCGCAATGCCCTTCCGGCGAATGATAGTGCATGATCGGAATATTGCGGATGATCGACAGGCCCGGCTTGTCCATCGGCACCAGCAGCATCGAGTGTCGCTCGTGCGAGGTCGGCGGCAGGCTGTCGTTCGACACGCCCATCACGATCGCCAGCTTGCAGTTCGGATGCGCCGGGCCGGTGATGAACCATTTGCGGCCGTTCACCACGTAGTCGTCGCCGTCGCGTGTGATGGTGGTGCGGATGTTGCGTGCGTCGGAAGAGGCCGCGTCGGGTTCGCTCATCGCGAAGCAGGACCGGATCTCGCCGATCAGCAGCGGGTCGAGCCACCGCGCGCGCTGCTCCGGCGTCGCCGCCAGATGTAACAGCTCCATGTTGCCGGTGTCGGGCGCATTGCAGTTGAAAACTTCCGACGCCCAATGCACCCGGCCCATGATCTCGGCCAGCGGCGCATATTCGACATTGCAGAGGCGCTGGCCGGGATCCTCGTCGCGCAGGCCCGGCAGAAACAGATTCCACAGATCCTCGGAGAACGCCTTCGACTTCAGTCGCTCGATCAGGTCCAGCGGATAGCGCCCGGCCGCCACTTCGCGATGCCAGGCGACATTGGCGGGCTCGACGTGGAAGCGCATGAAGTCGGAGAGCTGCGCGCGCAGCCGCTGCACCTTGTCGCTGTGATCGAAATCCATCTACGGGCTCTCAGGCGGGAAGGACGGCGGTGCAATCCGCCGAAGCCGGCGGCGTCGGGGCGGGGCGTCGCGACGCCCGCATCAATTGCGCTTCAGGCTGAGGATGTACTGCACGATCTCGGCGGCGTCGCCGGGCGCGATGATCAAGTTCGGCATGTTGGTGTGGTTGGAGCGAAGGAACACGTTCAGCGACAGCGCCGTGGTCGACGGCAGATTGGCGATCCGCTCGAACGCAGGGCCCTTGCCGTCGCGCATGTCGCCGGCTTCGATGGCGTGGCACTCCGCACACCATCCGGCGGCCAGTCTGTGACCGGCCGAACTGCCGTCCGGCACCGCGCCCTCCGCCCGGTGCTGCCGGGCCACCAGCAGTACCGCCACGATCAGAACGCCGGAGATCAGCAGCCGAGCCCGCCCGTGCGACATCGTCGCGCTTAGTGGCGAACGGTGCCGGGTGCGACGTGGAAGTCCTTGTCCAGCGCGTCGAGCGTCACCTTGTTGGCGCAGTACGCCTGATAGTGCTCGGCGAGCGAACCGTCGGCGATATCGTGATCGCATTCGGCCTTGTGACGGCACAGCGCGCATACCCGCTCGAGGTCGCGCATCACCAGCGGCTGGGCGCGGGCGATCGCGTCCTCGTCGATGCCGAGGACTTTCAGGAGCTGCGGCAACTCTTCGACCTTGTGCGGACCCTGACGGACCAGCTCGTCGAGGTCGGAGGCGGTGACGCCGAGGTCGTGTGCGATACGGCCGAATTCCGCGGAGTCGAACTGACACATTTCGACGACTTCACGCCGGTGCTTCAGCCAGTCGGCGAAGGTTTCGAGAAGCCGGTCGACGAGCGGATAGGGGCGGCTATGGGCAGGCATTTCGCCCTCCAGGATGTCTGACGGTGGCGGTACAATCGCCGAACGCTTCCCGAATCACATTGCGATAGATCAAGCAAACCGCCCTCGGAAATCACCGGAGGTGAGAGCGCCGCCGAGCTAACAAATCAGTTGGATGTTCGCTGTGCGGAATAAGCTCCCGCATCGCTACGCGCGGTGTCGCTGATCGCTTCGCTCAGCGCCGCGCGTAGGTGGCGCGGCTCAGCGTGTGGCGAGCCTGTTCGAGGTGGCGGCCGGGAGCCTCGGGGCGGGCGCTGGTGTAGGACGTTGCCGTCGGTCGTAGTTCCTCGAGGAAGATCGGTTTCGAGTAGTAATAGCCCTGTGCGTAGCGGATGCGGGTCATCGCCTGCAAGTAAGCGAGCTCCTCGAACGTCTCCAGCCCTTCGGCGATCACCGTCATGCCGAGCGCTTCGCTGAGCGATTCGATCGCCCGCAGGATTCCCTGGCTGCGGGGGCGTTTGTGGATGTCGGTGATGAACGAACGGTCGATCTTGATCTCGTCGGCGGTGATGTCGGCGAGCGCCGACAGCGACGAATAGCCGATGCCGAAATCGTCGATCGAGATTCCGACGCCGATCCGGCGCAGCATCGGCAGAATCTCTTTCTGAAAATGCGACTTTGCGACGAACGCGTCCTCGGTGATTTCGACCATGAACCGCGTCGGGCATTCGGTCGCGGCCAGCGCCGCGCAGAACGAGCGCATGAAGTCCGGCGAGCCGGCCTGTCTGGCGGCGACGTTGACGCTGATGCTGGCGCGCTCGCCGAATCTGTCGTTGATCAAGTCGATCGACTTCATAATCTCGCCGAGCACCAGATGGGTGAGTTCGTCGATCAGGCCGAGTTCGACCGCGAGATCGACGAACGTCCCCGGCGCCTGGATCACGCCGTTGTCGTTGCGTAGCCGGACCAGGGCCTCGATGCCCTTGATCTCGTTGGTGCGGATGTCGACCTTGGGCTGGAACGCGCAGCAGAATCGCTTGTCGAGAATGGCCTGGCGCAGCGACTGCTCCAGCGCCATCCGCTCGAGCGCTTCGTGCTCCATCGCGGCGGTGAAGATTGCGGTGGCTCCCTTCGCCTCGCTCTTGACCCGGTACATCGCGATGTCGGCGTTCTGCCGCAGCGCCTCATAACTGCGGCCATGGTCCGGATACAGGCTGACGCCGATCGACGCCGAGGCGAACACTTCCGAGCCGTCGATGTAGAAAGGCGCCTTCAATCGCTGCAACAGGAACTCGATGTGCTCGGCGACTTCCGCCTCGCTGGTGATGGGATCGAGCAGCAGCAGGAACTCGTCGCCGCTGATCCGCGACAGCACGTCGGTCTCGCGCAGTTCCAGCGACAGCCGCTTGGCGATCCCGACCAGCAGCGCGTCTCCGACCGAATGGCCGTAGTAATCGTTGATGTGCTTGAAATTGTCGACGTCGAGAAACGCCACCGCGAAATGCTGCGGTTGCGGCTCCTCGAGCAGCGCGGTGACGTGGCGCTCCATCACGGAGCGATTGGGCAGGCCGGTGAGTTCGTCGTAATAGGCGCGCCGGAACAGCTCGTCCTCGATCGCCTTCTGGTCGGTGACGTCGAGCGAGCTCGACAGCAGCAGCTTTCGGCCGGCGATTTCGAACGGCTTGTGCGCGGTCAGCAGCGCGCGCGCGGTTTCGCCGAACGCGATGCGTTCCTCCCGTGTGCCGGATCGGCCTTGCGCCAGCAGCGCGGCGCCGTCGGTGCGGCGGCGATCGAGTTGCGGATTGCCGGTGGCGGCCTCTGCGGGTGCGATCCGGTATTGCGTCGCGGCGGCATCGTTGACGAAGATGAACCGGCCTTGCTCGTCCTGCACGGTGACGGCCGAGGGCAGCGCGCGCACGATCTCCTTGAACAGTCGCAGCTCCGCCGCGTCGGGGCCGGCCACCGCATCGGAAGGAGCCGCGGCAAGCGTCTCATCGTTCTCGGCGACGCCGGTCGCCGCGTTCGAGGGAGAGATTGGTTCGGCGCTCGTCATGCGCGCGAAGGATGGCGAGGTCCGCTGTAATAATGGTTAAGTGCAACCGTCAATGCCGGTACGATGCTGCATCCCTTGGGGATTTGAATCGCAGTCGAGTATTTGTCATTAACAGAGTATCAACATCCACAACGAAAATGGCGGCAGGCGATCCCTGCCGGATCAGGGAGAGGCGAAATGGGACGGCTCGACGGTAAGGTGGCGGTGATCACCGGCGCGACCAGTGGAATCGGTTGGCGGACCGCGGAGGTATTCGTCGCCGAAGGCGCCAGGATCGTGGTCGCGGGGCGCCGGGTCGCCGAAGGCGAGGCGCTGGCGGCGCAGCTCGGCTCGTCCTGTGTCTTCAAGCAGACCGACGTCGCCGACGAGGCCCAGGTGCAGGCGCTGATCGGCACCGCGCTCGACCGGTTCGGGCGGCTCGACTGCCTGTTCAACAACGCCGGCGGCCCGGCGCAGACCGGCGGAATCGAAGGTCTCGAGGTCGATCGCTTCGATGCGGCGATGGCGACGCTGGTGCGCAGCGTGATGCTCGGCATGAAGCACGCTGCGCCGGTGATGAAGAAGCAGGGCTCCGGCTCGATCATCAACAACGGCAGCATCGCCGGCCGGCTCGCCGGGTTCTCGTCGTCGCTGGTGTACGGCGCCGCCAAGGCGGCGGTGAACCACTTCACCAAATGCGTGGCGATGGAGCTCGGCGAATCCGGCGTCCGCGTCAATTCGATCTCGCCCGGTGCGATCGCCACCGGGATCTTCGGCAAGGCGCTCGGGCTGACCACCGATGCGGCCGAAAAGACCGCGGCGGTCATGCGCGAGATCTACAAGACCGCACAGCCGATCCAGCGTGCGGGGATTCCGGACGATATCGCCTACGCAGCGGTGTTTCTCGCCAGCGACGAGTCGGCCTTCATCAACGGCCACGACCTCGTGGTCGACGGCGGCATCACCGGTGGCCGCAACTGGACGGCGCAGCAGCAGGGCTACGTCGCGCTGCGCAAGGCGTTCGATCACGGCGAGGGGTGAGATAACGGCGAAGAACGCGCCCGTCATTGCGAGGAGCAAAGCCGACAAAGCAATCCAGGGCTCGGTGCCCTGAGCTCTGGATTGCGTTGCTTCGCTCTCAATGAGGGTCGAAGTTGCTCCGCGAACTACTTCGCCGGCGCCACCTGGACCCGCAGCCCGTCCTTCGGCTTTGGGATCGGCCACATCTGCCATGCGGTCTGGTAGTTCGGCGGCAGCGAAAGGTCGAGGTTCTGCAACAGGTGTACGGCGAAGCACTTCGCCTGCATGTAGGCGAAGTTGAGCCCGAGGCACATGTGGGCGCCGCCACCATAGGGAATCCAGGCGAAGCGGTGGCGGCCGCGGGAGGCGTCGTCGGTGAAGCGCAGCGGATCGAACCTGTCCGGGTTCGGCCAGATCTCCGGCATGTGGTGGGTGTACAGCGGATTGACCGCCACCATGGTGCCGGCCGGAATCGTATAGCCCTTGAAGCTGAAGGCGCGCGTCGCCCGTCGCGGCAGCGACGGCACCGGCGGCCGCAGCCGCATCGCTTCCTTGAACGCCATTTCGGTGAGCGGCAGCGCGTCGAGCTGTTCGAAGCCGATCGGCTCGCCCGGCTTCAGGCCGAGGCCGGCGATCTCCTCGCGCAGTTTCTGCTGCCATTCCGGATGCGCCGCCAGCGCGGCGACGAACGAGGTCAGCGATGAGGTCAGCGTGTCGTGCGCCGCCATCATCAGGAAGCTCATGTGATCGATGATCGCCTGGTTCGACAGCAGCGCGCCGTCGTCGTGGGTGGCGCGGCAGAGCTGCGAGAACAGATCGTCGCCGCCCTTGGCGCGGCGGATCGGAATCTGTTCGGCGAAGTAGGCGACGATGCGCTGCCGGCCCTTGACGCCGCGGGCCATCGCGGTGCCCGGCCACGGTTTGCGGATCGGCGCCACGGAGGCCGCCACCATGTCGATGAAGGCGCGGTTGACCTCCTCGGTCTCGGCGCCGATCGCGGTGCCGAGGAACGAGGTCGCGGCAAGATCGAGGGTGAGCTGCTTCATCGCCGGATAGCACAGCATCTCGCCGGGCCGGCTTCGCCACTCTGCGATGCGACGCGCGATGCCGGCGTTGAGTTCGGCCAGATAGGACTGCATCGGCCCGGCCTTGAACGCCACCGACAGGGTGCGCCGGTGCAGCCGGTGCTCGTCGAAATCGAGCATCATCAGGCCGCGCGGAAACAGCCGGCCGAGGATCGGGCCCCAGCCATGGGTCGAGGAAAACAGCTTGGTATTGTCGAACAGTACCAGCTCGTTGGCCTCAGGCCCGAGCAGGGTGATCGAGGTCTCGCCGAGCACGCGGCTGCGATAGACCGGACCATAGGTCCGCGCCATCTTCTCGACCTCGCCCTTCGGATCGGCGAGCACCGCGAGCGTCCGGCCGATGATCGGCCAGCCTTCGTCACCGGGAATGTGGGCGAGCGCACTCGGCTTTGGTGGCGACAGCCGTGCGACGAGTGACGAATCCGCAACCTGGATCGACATGGGGCCTCCCTGGGGCATGTTGTATCGGCCATGCGGAGGTGTGCCCCCGTTCTGTGGCGCGTTGCAGTTGAAAATAGGAGGCGTGCGCTCGGCTTGGCAAGGCCAAACCGACGCACCGAGGATTATGACGCAGCGGCCAGCGGCTGGCGCAGCGGCGGTTCGGGCGGCGCCAGGATCGTCATCGGGACGGTGACGCCGCGCAGCGGGTAGTCGCCGAGCGGCTCCAGCGGTGCGTCGATATGGGCCGCGGCCGCCGCCGTCACCAGGATGCTGCGGCCGATGCTCTTCTGCAGTGCTTCGACCCGGCTGGCTTCGTTCACGGCCGGTCCGATCACGGTGAAGTCGAGCCGTTCGGCGGCGCCGATATTGCCGAAGAACACTTCGCCCTCGTGCAGCGCGATGCCGGCGCGCAGCGGCCGCCAGCCGTCGCAATTCACGCCCGCCGGATCGATCAGGTTGAGCCGCGACAGGCCCGCCTGCGCTTCCATCGCCGCCGTCAGCGCGGCGTTGCCGGCGGCGCGCGGATTGTCGCCGAGCGGAAACACCGCCAGCAGACCGTCGCCGATGAACTTCAAGACGTCGCCGCCGTTGCGCAGCACCGCGTCGGCGAACACCTCGAAGTACGCGTTGAGCAGCGCGATCATGTCGTTGCCGCACAGCCGGTCGGACAAATCGGTGAAGCCGCGCAGGTCCGACATCCAGATGATGGCGCGGATCGGCTCGCCGGCGCCGCGCTTGATATCGCCGCTCAGCACCTTGGCGCCGGCCACCGGACCGAGATAGGCGCCGAGCGCGTTGATGGCGATCCGGGTCGCGACGTGACGGCCGACATGCAGGCCGAACAGCGTCAGCAGACGCTGGAACTGCGCCAGATGGTCGTCGCTGAACCCGCCGGGTTGCGTCGTCGCCAGGGTCACGGCATGGCGGAAGCGGTCGCCGCCCATCGGCAGCGCCAGATACTCGGTGTAACCGCCGGCCGCGAGGTCGCGCATGATCGGGAATTCCGCCTGCGCGGCGGCGTCCTGCGGATTGCGCCGGGTCGCCTTGCCGCCCTCGAACAGGTGGTGCAGCGGATTGAGCCGGAACGCGTCGGTGTCGGCGGTCGATTGGTTGACCTGGACTTCGTCGCACAGCCCGTCCGAGGCGCGCCAGTTCCAGGCGAAGCCGAGCAACTGCGGATGCAGCGTGCGGATGTGCAGCGTGGCGCGATGCACCGGCAGCCCGGCGGCGGACATCCGCCACAACAGCGATTCGAAGGTCAGCAGCATTTCGGGTTCGGCGGCCGCTTCGTGCAGCAGCCAAGCTTCCAGCTCGGGGATGCTGACGCTGGCGGGCACGCAAGCAGGGCCGCGCTGGCTGCGCCGGATGATGCTGACGCCGGTCGGATAAACGCGCATCGCGTCGGGTGGAGCGGTTGGATCGGTCACGCCTGAACTTTCGTTGAGGATTGCGGCGGCAGCGAGCCGCGACGGCCTGCCGCACAAGGCGATCTTGCCCCGGCCGGCGGCATTCCCCATCTCACGGATGCGTTATCCGGGCTCCCCAGAGGAGCGGAGACGCAGGAGGAGGACCATGAGTTACTTCAAGACCGCTCTCTTGCTCGCCGGCCTGACCGCGCTGTTCATGGGGGTCGGCTATCTGATCGGCGGCGCCAACGGCGCGCTGATTGCGCTCGTCGTCGCCGCGGCGATGAACATCTTCACATATTGGAATTCCGACCGGATGGTGCTGTCGATGTACGGCGCCCACGAGGTCGACGAGCGCACCGCGCCGGATCTGTACCGGATGGTGGCGGAACTGGCCGGCCGCGCCTCGCTGCCGATGCCGCGGGTATTCATCATGGACAACCCGCAGCCGAACGCGTTCGCCACCGGCCGCAATCCGGAGAACGCCGCCGTCGCCGTGACCACCGGGTTGATGCACCAGCTTAGCCGTGAAGAACTCGCCGGCGTGGTGGCGCACGAGCTCGCGCACATCAAGAACCACGACACGCTGCTGATGACCATCACCGCGACGATCGCCGGTGCGATCTCGATGGTGGCGCAGTTCGGCATGTTCTTCGGCGGCAACCGCGAGAACAACAGCGGCCCGGGCCTGATAGGCTCGATCGCGCTGATGATCCTCGCCCCGCTCGGCGCCATGCTGGTGCAGATGGCGATCAGCCGGACCCGCGAATATGCCGCCGACGAGATGGGCGCGCGGATCTGCGGTCAGCCGATGTGGCTCGCCTCGGCGCTCGGCCGGATCGAAGCCGCCGCGCATCAGGTGCCGAACGTCGACGCCGAACGCTCGCCGGCGACAGCTCACATGTTCATCATCAACCCGCTGTCGGGGCAGGGCATGGACAATCTGTTCGCCACCCACCCGTCCACCGACAACCGGATCGCGGCGTTGCAGCGGCTCGCCGCCGAAATCGGCGGTTCGGCCCGCTCGGCGCCGGCGTTCGCGCGCAGCAGCGCTGCGCCCTGGAGCGGCACCCCGCGCGGCACCGGTCGCAGCCCCTGGGGCGGCCAGCCGCGTGGCCGAGGTCCGTGGGGTTAGTCCACGGCAGGTGATCGATGCTTCGAAGGCCCCGGTTTGCCGGGGCCTTTTTGCTGATCGGTGACCTTCATCCGTCATTGTGAGGAGCCGAAGGCGACGAAGCAACCATAAACGCCGCACGCAGGTCTCCTGGAATGCTTCGCTGCGCTCGCAATGACGCCGAGAGACTGTTGCCGAGCGACGGCTGTTTACCTGGCTGGTAATCGACCCGATGATGGCGGGCTGCGACCGTGAGGCAGCTCAAGCCTTGCCGGGATCTGCCGCCATGCATCGGACCGTTGCCGCAACGATCGATAATTCCCGCCGCTGGCGGGTGCTGGCGATCGTGGTCGCCGCGCAGTTCATGTTCGGGGTCGATGCCTTCATCGTCAACGTCGCGTTGCCGACGATCTCGACCGAACTCGGCGCGTCGTCGTCGCAGCTCGAGGCGGTGATCGCGGTCTACCTGATCGGCTACGCGACGCTGATCGTCACCGGCGGTCGGCTCGGCGACATCTTCGGCACCAAGACGGTGTTTCTGCTCGGCGTTGCCGGCTTCACGCTCACCTCGCTGTGGTGCGGGCTGGCGCGCTCCGGTCCCGAACTGATCCTGGCGCGGCTGGCACAGGGCACCACGGCGGCGTTCATGGTGCCGCAGGTGCTGGCGACGCTGCATGTGCTGTTTCCCGATGCTGCGCGCGCCAAGGCGTTTGCGATCTACGGCACCGTGCTCGGGCTCGCCGGCGCCACCGGCTTCGCGCTCGGCGGCCTGTTGGTGACGCTGGATCTCGGCGGCTTCGGCTGGCGGTCGATCTTCTACGTCAATGGCCCGGTCGGGCTGATCATCATCGC
The DNA here is from genome assembly GCF_010906995.1 of Rhodopseudomonas sp. WA056. NCBI lineage: Bacteria > Pseudomonadati > Pseudomonadota > Alphaproteobacteria > Hyphomicrobiales > Nitrobacteraceae > Rhodopseudomonas > Rhodopseudomonas sp. WA056. Next base: position 37,094 of record NZ_QPFS01000019.1, read on the forward strand.
GGCAGCCGCCCGGGTGATGCCGCAGACGCCGCGGCGGCCGGGCACGCGGCTCGATCTCGGCGGCGCCGTGATCCTGTTCGCCGGCCTCGTCTGCGTGATCGGGTCATTGCTGTTCGGCCGCGATGTCGGCTGGGCCGGCTGGGTCTGGGCCGTGATGGCCGGCGGCGGCGCGATGCTGGCGCTGTTCCTCCGCTACGAGCGCCGCGTCGCCGCACGCGGCGGCATGCCTGTGGTCGATCTGACGTTGCTCGCCGACCGCGCCTTCGTCCGCGGCCTCGGCGCGGTGTTCTGTTTCTTCTTCGCCAACCAGTCGTTCTATCTGGTGATGACGCTGTACATGCAGCTCGAGCTGAACGTGCCGCCGCTGCAGGCCGGCTTGGTGTTCCTGCCGCTGGCGCTGGCCTTCGTAATCGCGTCGCGGCATTCCGGCGCGCGGGCCCGCCGTCGCGGCACGCTGGTGCTGATCGAGGGCTGCCTGCTGCAGATCGCCGGTTTCGGCCTGATCGCCGTAACGGTGACGGTGATCGCGACCCCGACGCCGTTCGAGCTGGCGCTGGCGCTGCTTGTCGCCGGCTACGGCCAGGGGCTGGTGATGGCGCCGCTGTCGGGCGTGGTGCTGTCGAGCGTGCAGGCGACCAGCGCGGGCTCGGGCTCGGGTCTGTATGGCACCACCACGCAGATCGCAAGCGCGGCCGGTGTCGCGGCGCTCGGCTCGGTGTATTTCACGCTGGCGCAAAACGGTTCGGGCCGTCTGGCGCTGCTTGGCGCGCTGGCGCTGCTCGGGCTCGCGATCGCGGGCTGCATCGGGCTGCTGCGCTGGATGCGCCGCGCCGTGGCGGTGGCGGCCTAAGCCGGCACGTTCTCGGCGAGGCACGCCACTGCAGCATCGACGCCGCCGCGGCTGTGCGGGATGCCGAGTGCGGTCAGCGCCATCTCGATGACACCGAGGGTGCCGAGCACCATCGGGGCGTTGACGTGGCCCATATGGGCGATCCGGAACGCCTTGTTCTGCAATTCGCCGATGCCGACGCCGAGCACCACGCCGCACTTCTCCTTGCAGTAGCGATGCAGCGCCGCAATGTCGTGACCCCCGGCGGCCCGCACCGTGGTGACGGTGTCGGCGCGTTCGTCCGGATGCTCGATGTTGAAGCCGAGTACGTTGCCTTCGGACCAGACGTCGACCGCGCGACGCACTGCGCCGGCGAGCAGATGATGACGCCGGAAGGTGTTGTCGAGGCCTTCGGCGAACAGAATGTCGAGCGCCTTGCGCAGCGCGAACAACAGATGCACCGGCGCGGTGCCGGCGTATTTCTGGTAGTGCTCCGGCCCGTCGCGCTCGCTCCAATCCCAATAAGGCGTGCGCAGGCCGGCGCGCTGGTGCGCGGCGCGGGCGCGGTCGCCGACCGCGACGAACGACAGGCCGGGCGGCGACATCAGCCCCTTCTGCGACGCCGACATCGCCACATCGATGCCCCAGGCATCCATCTCGAACGGCATGCAGCCGAGCGATGCCACCGCATCGACCATGAACAGCGCCGGGTGGCCGGCGGCCTTGATGGCGCGGCCGATCGCTTCGAGATCGTTGCGGGCGCTGGAGGCGGTGTCGACCTGCACCACCACGATCGCCTTGATGGCGTGCTCGGTGTCGCGGCGCAGCCGCGCTTCCACCTCATCGGGGCGGACCGCGCGGCGCCAGTCGCCTTGCAGCAACTCGACGTCGCAGCCCATCGCGCGGGCCGCGTTGCCCCAGCCGACCGCAAATCGTCCGCTTTCCAGCACCAGCACCTTGTCGCCGCGCGACAGCACGTTACTGATCACCGCCTCCCAGGCGCCGTGGCCGTTGGCGATGTAGATGTAGGACCTGCCCTTGGTGGCGAACAGCCGGCTGAGATCCGTCAGAAGCCCCTCGCTCAGCGTCACCATTTCTTTCGAATAGATGTCGAGCGCCGGGCGGTGCATCGCCTGCAGCACCTCGTCGGGCATGGTGGTGGGGCCGGGAATCGCCAAGAATTCCCGTCCGGCGCTGACGACCATGATGCTTGTCCCTGTGGTGAGAGGTGCTGCGACCATGCCGGGCCGCGGAGCCGATTTCAAGGCGCGGTCGTGCCGGGCTCGATTGCGCTCGTGACGGTGCGGAAGATCTGATCTTTGATCTCGGTCGCCAGCGGGCTCGGCAGAATTTCGGCCGGGCTTCCGCGCTTCTTGCAGCCTTCGGCCAGCCGCAGGATCCAGACCTCGCCATCGGTGTAGTACAAATCGCCTTCGCCGTTGCGGCCGACGATGGTCGGGCCGACGCCGGTGATCTGATATTTCGCATCGACCATCGCGGCGGCTTCCAGATCGGCGGCGAATTGGTCGCGCTCGGCGTCGATATCGGGGGCGATGTGATGCGTCACCGCGCCGGTATAGTGGCTGACGCCGACGCCGCGGTCGAAGGTGGCGCTGCCGAGCCAGACCGGGCGGCCTTCCTGGCCGCTGTCGAGCACTTTCCACAACCGCACATGATTGCGCCGGTCGGCGCTGCGTCCGTCGGGTTTCTCGAAGGCGAGATCCTCGCGGCGATCGAGATAATACAGGCTGGACACCGGCGCGTCCGGATAGGGCCGGTCCAGCAGCACGCTGCCGGCGATCGCGATCGATGAGCGCAGCGTGATCGGATCGGCCGGATGCCAGTTCGCCGCCAGGATCGCGCAGACGATCTCGTGCTGGTCGCCGATCAGCCCGACATTGATCGGATCGCCAGGAATGCCCTGCGCGGTGCGCGTCACCATCGGCAGGTCGGCGAGTTTGCTCTGGTGTTCGTAATGGGTCCAGAACAGCGGCAGCGCCATATAGGCGAGGATCGCGTAGCAGCCGATCAGCACCACCGAGATCTGCCAAGCCCGCCGCAGCCGGCGTCTGCGCGGCCGCTGCGGATGCGACGGATCGTGTGCTGTCTGCTTCAACGTTCGTCCCCGAAGGTCGGCCTTGCGGACTAACGCCGCGTCTCGCGGCAGCCCGCGGCCTCGGCTTCCTCCACCGAGCAGAACCAGCGGGTGCCCTTGCTGATCTTCATCCGGATCTTTGCGTACCAGCGGCTGGTCGGCTTATGGTAGATGCAGAACCCGGATTTGTTGACGTTCCCCTTGATTGTGCAATCCGGCGACGGCGCCACCGGACCGGAGGCCGAGGCGAGCAAGGTCCGCCGGGCATCTTTCGGCGGCTTGGTGGCGCCCAGAATCGGAGTCTTGCTGCTGCGCACCCGCCACGCCCAGGGCGCGATGAACGAGCCCTGCCACAGCCCGGCCTTGGCGTCGCGCGCCGCCTTCTCATCCGGCTCATAGGCACGCGAATGCTGCAGATAGGCCAGCGCCCAGCCGCTCTTCACCATCCATTGGGCGATATCTTCGCCGTCGACGTCGCATTTGGCGATCGCGCGGCCGGCCTTGTCGACACGCTGGACATGGCAGGTCCAGCTCTTTCCGGCGGTATGCTGAACCAGCGCGTCGCGTGCGGCGACCCCGCAGGTCCAGCGGTCGCCCTTCGGATTGAGACAGAGCTGATCCAGCCCGGGTGCGTCGATGCCGGCGAGGCGGATGCGTGTCTTGCCGATCAGCGCATGGTCACCGTCTCGGATCTTCGGCAGGCCGCTGACGTCGGCGGCCCGCGCCGTCACCGGCAGATGCAGGAGCAGAAGCGGCAGCAGCCATTTGATCAGCTTGACCATGCGTCGACCTTCCCGGCAGTCATCCTTGCCGCTCACCAGGTTCGCCGATTGTGCTGAATCTTGGGCCGCCGGGCCAGCGCCGCGGCCATGCGGTGCTTCAACTTCGCGCGAAGCTCAGCTTTGCTGCACCGGCTGCAGCAGCGCCTTGCGGGCCAGCGCCAAGCCCATCAGCACGAATGCAGAAGTCACTTCCGGCCCGCCGACCAGGATGCGGGTCGGCGTTTTCATCTTGTTCCATTCATAGGCCTTGAACGGGGCGCGGCCGCCGCCTTCGCCGAGATGGCTCAGGATGCAATGCAGGGCCGGCGCGAATTGCGCAGGGTCGCCGCCGAGATGGCCGAGCGCGATCAGCGCCAGCGCGGCGTCGAACACGTTCATCTCCTTGGCGATCAGTTCGTCCTGCACGTAACCGAGCACGCGCTGGCGGATCGCTTCGAACACGCCGTCCGGATCGATCGTTCGCCTGGCGGTCTCGTCCAGCGCCCGGAACGCTGCGTAGCAGCGGCCGAAATACGCGCAATACAGTTCGGGCAGATAGTAGACGTGTGATTTCGGATCGGCGAATGCGCCGCTCGCCACCAGCCGGCGCTGGAAATCGACGATGCGGCGCACCGTCTCCAGCCGCGCCGGCGTTTCGACGATCCGCCAGCGCGCGCAATTGCGGAAGCAGACCTCGAGCACGTCGAGATTGAGCGTCGGATCGAGGTCGTTGCCGAACGGGCGCTCGCCGGCCAGGCTGTCGATCCAGGTGACGATGCCGCCGTTGTAGTCGATCGTGTGGTTGAGCGGCACCGTGACCATCGGCGCGTTGGCGCCCGCGCGCACCTGATAGGCGCTGTAGAAGTCGATCAGCGGCTGGTCGATGATCGGATCGGACGAGTTCGCCTGGGTCGCGGCCGAGATCGAGCAGGCGGTGGTGTCGCAATCCGGCACGTAGACGCCGAAGCCGAGATTCCGCTTGATCTGGGCGAAGAACCGCGAGAACCGCGGATGCGGCGGCGGCGCCAGTGCGGTGATCACGTCGAACGGCTCGCCGTCCGGCGTGCGCACTCGCTCGCGGCTGGTCTTCAGGCAGAACTCGGCCATGTCGGCGATGATCCGCCGCGCCGCCCGGGTGTCGTCGGGCGTGCCGAGACCGGTATCGATGAAGCCGAGCAGCGCCTCGATGTAGAACGCGTCGTAATAGGCCGAACGATGACGGATCTGCACCGGCGACCACATCGGCTCGGCGATCCCGCACCAGCGCGGATTGATCACGCCTTCTGCGGGCGATCGGGCGATGAATACCCGCGCCAGATTGAACAGCAGCGTCGAGTTCTTGTAGCTGCGCGCGTTGAGCCCGGTCAGCGCCGCCAGGAACGCGCGGCCGTCGAAATCCGGATCGCCGATCAGGTTGAACGCCGCATAGGCCGGCAGGAAGCCGTTGCGGCTCCAGGACTGCAGCAAATGATCGCCGCAGGCGCGGATCGCGCTGTCGATATCGGCGAGGCGCGGCGTCTGCGGCGGCGCCACCCAAACCGGCGGATGCGGGTGCTCCAGCCTGACGCTGTCGATCAGCTCTGCGATCGGTGCCCCGATCGCAGCCCAATCCGGCTCGGCGTCGTCGCGGGCGCTGATCAGTGCGTCGCGAAGGCTGCGGAATCGAACCGGATCCTTGAGCTCCGGCAGCCCGGCCTTGCGCAGCAGCGGTCGGAGCGCCGGGTTGCCGAGCGCGGTGTTGTAGAATTTGGAGATGTGCGGGTCGCCGTGCTTGTGGCCGCGGAACACCGGGTCGCACAGGTCGTACAGCGTCGGCGCTTCCTTCCGGGCGGTCAGCGCGCGGTACGCCGCGCCGGCCATCTTCAGCACATCCATGATCGTCTTCCGCGCGCCTGAACGTCTTCCAGTCATTGAGGAATTGCATGGACCGGCGGGGAATACAAACCGCCGCGTCCGGCTTCGCCCCTGATCCGGATCGTCAAGGCGTAGGACAGAACAGACCGCCGCCAAAGATGAAAATTGTCGCAGTACAGATCAGTGAAGCATTCGCGGCGCTGCGTGATGTTCCTCGCGGTTGTCGCGATGGAGCGCCAGTTGAATAGCAAAGATCAGCGGTACGGCAGGGCAGGCGGGCTGTCCTCGTTCGACGGTCGGAGTTCCTGATCGCTTGCCGGAGCGAGCTGAACTGTTTAATGAATTGTTATTGTGCGGCGCCGCAAATTGAGCGCAATTCATAAGCAGAAGACCCGCTCATCCCCTGAACCTGAACGGTAGCGATGCGACGAATGCCTGCGCGCGCCGATAAGGACGATTGACGATGAAGATCCGGTTGCATCGCTTGTCACGGCGGACCCTTACCGCGGCAACGGCCTTGGTGGGCGTCGTGTCGCTGGCGATCGGTGCGAATGCGGCGTTGAACAAGCGTCCGGTCGAATCCGCCGGCGCTGCCGCGCCGGCCACCGAACAGGCAACCGCGACCTCGTCACGGCTGGCGCTGGTGATCGGCAACGCCCATTACCCCGATGCCGCAGCGCCGCTAGTCCAGCCGATCAACGATGCCCGTGCGCTCAGCGCCAGGCTGCGCGGCGACGGCTACGACGTCGACATGATCGAGGACGCCCGCCGCGACGATATTCTGCGCGCGGTTCAACGCCTCAAGACGCGCGCGCGCAAGGACGCGACCGTGATGCTGTTCTTCGGCGGCTACGGCATCCAGTCCGGCCGCGACAATTACATGATCCCGGTCGACGCCAAGATCTGGACCGAGATGGATGTGCGCCGCAGCGGCGTCAGCGTCGAGCAGGTGCTGGCGGAGATCAGGGCCGCCGGCGCAAACGTCAATCTCGCGGTGCTCGATGCCTCGCGCCGCAATCCCTTCGAGCGCCGCTTCCGCACCTATTCGCACGGACTGGCGCCGATCGAGACGCCCGCCAATGCGCTGGTGATGTCGGCGGCGACGCCGGGTCAGGTCGCGGACGACAACGACGGCGCCCACAGCGTACTGGTCGGGGAATTGCTCAGCTCGCTGGCGTCGCCCGCAGGCGCCGAGGCGGCGTTCGCCCAGGCGCGGGCGGCGGTGATCAAGGCGACCAACGGCGCCCAGGTGCCGTCGATGACTTCGTCGCTGGTCGCGGACGTGCCGCTGGTGCCGGTCGCCGATGCGACGCCCAAGACCGGCGGCTGAGCCGCCTTCCGCACATCATCCTGGCTGAAACGAAAAGACCTGACGCGGCGCCCGCGTCAGGTCTTTGGTTTGAGCAGATGCTGTGATGGCTCAGTTGGACTGCAGCACGAAGCGGCGGTTGTCCTTCTGCACCGGACGGGCGTTCATCGGATACAGCTTGGCGAACGCCGCGACGTCCTCGGCAGCGACCGTGATCGGATCGGTCAGCACCATCCAGTCGACGATCTCCGAGCACGGCGGCGTGGTCAGCGAGCCTTCGTAGCGATAGTAGCTGAGCTTTGCCGGCAGCAGCGCATTCGGGTTGATCGCTGCGTCGGCCTTCACCGCCGGTCCCTCGCTGTGCGGCATGGTCGCGACGATCTTGGCGAAAGCCGCGTTGCTGGCGCCTTCCTGCATCAGCACACCGACCACGCCGAGCGTGCCGGAATCCATACGGTGGACGAAGTGCACTTCCATCGGGAACGACTTGCCGTCGATCAGGTGTTCGCTCGGACGATGGAAATGGAATTGCACCAGCTTGAAGGTCGCGCCACCGAGCTTGAGCGTCGAGCCCTCTGCCATGTTGAGCTGGATGGTATGGCCGTTGTTGACGATGGTGTCGGCCGTATCGGCCCACTGCACCTGCAGCGGAAACAGGTTGGCGCCGACGGTCGAGCGAATGTCGACCGGCGATTGCTGCACGCCGATCGAGCAGATCTGGTTGGCGGGATCTAGCTCGCCCCATTTCGCCGGAGCGCCGTCGCCTTCGTAGCCCCAATGATGGGCGCCTTCGGCGGCGACGCCTGCGGTGGTGCAAAGGGGGCATAAAGCGAGGCCGGCAAAGGCCTTCAGGATATTGCGACGGTCCATCGGACGTCTCCCGGGTTGCTGCGCGGAACCAGCATTGCGCGGCTCGGGAGAAAAAGTGAAGTGGGACGAATGAACGATGACGGTGTCTTTTTACTGACTGGCCCAGACGATGCGGCCGATCCATTCGACCTCCGACGGCGCAAACGTCCGGTCCGGGTGGCTGGGATTGAGCGACGCCAATTCGATGACCTTGGCGGTGCGCCGCTTCAATTCCTTCACCATCACTTCGCCCTTGGTGGTCTTCACCACCACCCGGTCGCCGCGGTGCACCGCGGCGCTGGGCGAAACCACGACGATGTCACCGTGGCGATAGGCCGGCTTCATCGAATCCCCGGAGATCTGCAGCGCGTAGGCGTGTTCGTCGCTGATCGACGGCAGTCCGATCTCCTCCCAGCCCTTGCCGACCGGAAAGCCGCCGTCGTCGAAATAACCGCCGGAGCCGGCCTGGGCGAGGCCGAGCAGCGGCACCGACTGCACCACCCGGGGACGGTCGTGGATCAGTTGCACGAAAGTATCGATCGCGGTGTTGGTGGCCTGCAGCGCCTTGGCGACTGACTCGGTCGACGGCCAGCGTTCGCGGCCGTCGTTGGTGATCCGTTTCGACTTGTTGAAGGTGGTCGGATCGAGGCCGGACTTCTTGGCGAGTCCCGAGGGAGACAGGCCGGACCGCTCGGCCAGCCGGTCGAGCGCAGTCCAGATCTGATCGTGCGTCAGCATTTGCATCGGAGGCACCCGAATGCGCCGTTGCTTCGGCGAGGCGAAACGAACTTTATACTAGGAATTATTGCCTTAATTGGCGACGATATGCAATCCTGTCCGGCAACAAAAACACAAGCTCTTGCGGAGCCCCGGAGCGGCCGATACGGTCGGGCCGAGGTTCGGCCGATGGCCGGGCGACCGAATGCGCGCGGGTCCGCTATGCGGGATTCGATTTTGCGCTTCCGACGTGCGCAACTTATTGTTTCAGCGGATGTTTCGGTCGCCCAGAAATTTGCGGGACCGATCGCCGCCGCCCCTGGAACCAGCCGCAACGACGGGAACTCGCGCCCTTGCGCACGATTTACAAGATCTGTGACGCCGCGGCCTGGCGCGACGCCGAACGGGCCGCGGTCTACCGGGGCAGTGCCGACGACGCTCGCGACGGCTTCATCCATTTTTCGACTGCGCCGCAGCTCGCCGGGACGCTCGCCAGGCATTATGCCGGCAAGGCCGATCTGAAATTGATCGCGGTCGACGCCGCGGCGCTCGGAGACGGGCTGCGCTGGGAGCCGTCGCGCGGCGGCGAATTGTTTCCGCATCTCTATGGCGAGTTGCCGATATCGGCGGTGACCGGCGTGCACGATCTCGCCACTCGCCCCGATGGCAGCCATCTGGTGCCGGAGCTCGCGCCGTGATCCGCGCTTTCGATGCCGTCTCGCTGCCGCTGCTGCGCTGGCTCGATCCGGAAGACGCGCACCGGCTGGCGATCCAGGGCCTTAAACTGTGGCCGCCGGCCAAGCCGCGTCCCGACAATCCCCGGCTCGCGGTGCGCGCCTTCGGCCTGAACTTCCCCAATCCGGTCGGAATCGCCGCCGGCTTCGACAAGAACGCCGAGGCGCCGGATGCGCTGCTGCGGCTCGGCTTCGGCTTCGTCGAGGTCGGCACGGTGACGCCGAAGCCGCAGGCCGGCAATCCGCGGCCGCGGCTGTTCCGGCTGGAGCGCGACGAAGCTGTTATCAACCGCATGGGCTTCAACAACGACGGCGCCGAGGTGGTGCTGCGCCGGCTCGCGGCGCGCGCCCAATATGGCGGCATCGTCGGGGTCAATGTCGGGGCCAACAAGGACAGCGACGATCGGGTGGCGGACTACGTCAAGCTGATCGAGACCTTCGCGCCGCTGGCCAGCTACTTCACCGTCAACGTGTCGTCGCCGAACACGCCGGGCCTGCGCAATCTGCAGCAGGCCGCCGCGCTCGACGATCTGCTGGCGCGGGTGATCGACGCCCGCGAGCGGGTGCGGGCGGCGGCGGGCGATACCCCGGTGCTGCTCAAGATCGCGCCCGATCTGTCGCTCGGCGAACTCGACGACGTCGTGCACATCGCAAGGTCGCGGCGGGTCGACGGCATGATCGTCGCCAACCCCACAATGTCGCGCCCGCCGACCTTGCGCGACCGGACCCGGATCGGCGAGCAGGGCGGGTTGTCCGGCCGGCCGCTGTTCCGATTGTCGACCCGGATGGTTGCGGAGACCTATGTGCGCGCCGAGGGTGCGTTCCCGCTGATCGGCGTCGGCGGCATCGATTCCGGCGGCGCCGCGCTGACCAAGATCCGCGCCGGCGCCACGCTGGTCCAGTTGTACTCGGCGCTGGTCTATAAGGGCCTCGGCCTGGTTGAGAGCATCAAGGCCGACCTCGCCTCGACGCTGCTCCGCACCGGCCGCGATTCGCTGGCCGAAATCGTCGGCGCCGACGCGCCGATGATCACTGCGGAAGAATGGCCGATCTGAACGGCTTGTTGTTCTCACCAGGTCGTCATTCCGGAGCGCTCGCGCAGCGAGCGAACCCGGAATCCCGCAGTTACCTGGCCGAGAAGTCTGTCCCGCTGAATCGCTGTAGTGCCCAGAATCTCCAGATTCCGGGTCCGCTCGCTGGCGCGAGCGTCCCGGAATGACTCCCCACACAACACGACTGTCATCCTGGGGCGCGCGTAGCGCTCCAGTCACGGGTGTCATTCCGGGGCGCTCACGAAGTGAGCGAACCCGGAATCCCGTAGTTATCTGGCACAGAGGTTCCGGGTTCGCGCTGCGCGCCCCGGAATGACTCGTTGAGAGTTCTACAGCGGCACGATCAGTCCGTCGCTCGCCGCCATGTGGGGGACGGTGTCGAGCTTGTGCAGTACCTCGTCACCCATGTGGGTGAGAATGACGCGCTTCGGGTTGATCTCCGGCAGATGCGTCTCGAGCGCCTTCAGGCTGATGTGGTTCTTCACCGTGCGATCGTAGGTGTAGGCCTCGCAGATGAACAGGTCGGCGTCGTGCGCGGCGGCGACGAGCTGATCGGTCCATTGCGTGTCGCCGCTATAGGCGAGGATGCGGCCTTCCGCTTCGATCCGATAGGCGAAGAACGGCCCGCCGGAATCGCCGTGGACGACCGGGAACGGCGTCACTGTCACGGCACCGAATTGTCGTGCGACGCCCGGCTCCAGTGCCAGTACTTGCAGATCGAAACTCGGCTTGGTGGCGGAGGAATGCTCGAACATCGCTTCCATCAGCCGCGTGAGGCGGATGTCGATGCCCTGCGGGCCGGCGATCACCAGCGGACGCTTGCGCTTGAGAAACTTGGCGTCGAGCATCAGGAACGGCAGTCCGCCGAAATGATCGCCGTGGAAATGCGTAATCAGGATCAGGTCGAGATCTTCGCGCAGGATGCCGTAGCGCTTCAGCGCCGGCATCGAGGTGGCGCCGCAGTCGATCAGGAAGTTGACGGTCTGGCCGGAAACGTGAAAGCAGGTGTTGAGGCGCCCACCGGAGCCGAGCGCGTCGCCACAGCCGACAAATCGTACCTGCATTTCGCGTTCCGTCGATCTGGCTCAGATGCCATCGCCCACTCCTAGGCTGTCTGTGCCCGGAACGTAACCCGTACCATCGCCGGATGCCGCGACCGTTGCGCGCAGGGACGATGCTGTTCGCCCCGGCGCGCATCTCACAGGCGCGGTCAGATCAATACGACCTTGCCGCTGGCCAGATCGTACACGCCGCCGACCACCCGCAGTTTCTTGCTGCTCACCATGTCGGCGAGGATCGGTTTCGACTCCTGCAATTGCCGGACATTGGCCTGCACATTGGCGATCACCGCTTGGTGCCGCAGATCGTCCTCCTTCTTCTGGAGGACCGGCTCGATGCCGGGCTTCATCGCCCGCACCAGATCGCCGATATGGCCCGGCAGGTCGTTGCCCTTCTGCAGCGCCGCGACGGTTGCGTTAACGGCGCCGCAATTGCTGTGGCCGAGCACCATGATCACCTTGGTGCCGAGCACCGCGGCGCCGTATTCGAGGCTGGCGAGGCCGTCCTGGGTGACGAAGTTGCCGGCGACGCGGACGACGAACAGGCTGCCCGGACCCTGGTCGAACGCCAGCTCCGGCGCCACACGGGAATCGGCGCAGCCGAGGATCGCGGCGAACGGTGCCTGGCCTTCCGCCCGCGCGGCGCGGCCCGCGGAGAAGTCGCGCTCGCGCATCTGGCCGGCGATGTAGCGCTCGTTGCCCTGCATCAGCTTGTCGAGCGCGGCGTCCGGCGTATCGCTCGGCGCATTCGCTTGGGTCTGCGCCTGCGCGGCGAGGGGCAGAGAGGCCGCGGCGAGCAGGCCCAGCCCGCCGGCAACCAAGTTACGTCGCGACACGCCGCTCGAACACGTCTGGCACATTCCGTCTCTCCCTTGTTCGATCTGTTATCTGGGAGCGATGGTATTTGCGGAGTTTCGAGATGCGAAGAGACGTTTCTTCGCACGTGATGCGGGTATCAATATCGTGTTAATTGCGGCGGCAGGATTTGATGAAAATTCAGTGCGCCGTGAACGAGCTTCGCACCATCGCCGGATAGCGCAGCGCCTGCAGACCGCCGCGCCAGACGTAGTGCGACAACAGCGCGATCCACAGTCCGGTGTTGCCGAGCGGCCGCAGCGCGAACCACGATGCCAGGAACAGGACCAGCGACAGCAGCATCAGATTGCGCATCTCGCGCGCCCAGGTGGCGCCGATGAACACGCCGTCATAGGCGAACGCGAACACGCCGAGCATCGGCGCCAGCGTCACCAGCCAGAGATAATCGCGCGCGGTGCGACGCAGCTCCTCGTTCGAGGTGATGAAGTCGATCAGCATCGGGCCGGCGAGCGCGTAGATTGCGCTGACGACGAGCGCGAAGCCGAAGCCCCACAGGATCACCAGCCGTGTGGCTTTGACGAAGCCGGCGCGGTCGCGCGCGCCGAGGGTACGGCCGCAAAGCTGCTCGGCCGCATTGGCGAGGCCGTCGAGAAAGAACGCGCTGATCATCAGGAAGTTGTTGAGCACCGCGTTGGTGGCGAGTATCACGTCGCCGCCCTGCGCGCCCTTCGCGGTGAAGAACAGGAACACCGCGATCAGCGCCGCGGTGCGGATCATGATGTCGCGATTGACCGCGAACATCCGCTTCAGGCGATCCGGGTCCAGCAGCATCGCCCGCGGCACCTGGAACAGGCCGCGGCGTCGCGCCGCGATCGCCAATCCGATCAGCAGACCGGAGCCTTCGGCGATCACCGCCGCGATCGCGGCTCCGGCGATGCCGAAATCGAACCACAGCACCAATAGCACCGTGGCAATGATGTTGATCAGGTTGACGGCGATCTGCACCGCCAGCGCCAGCGTGGCGCGTGCCTGTCCGACCAGCCAGCCGAGGATCGCGAAATTGGCCAGCACCAGCGGCGCCGACCAGATCCGGATCGAGAAATAGGTGCCGGCTGCTGCGCTCACCGCGTCGCTGCCGCCCATCGCGCCGATCAGCACCGCCGCGAGCGGCGCCTGCAGGGCAATCAGCCCGAGCCCGATTGCGGCGGCGATCAGCAGTCCGCGTAGCAGGTGCGCCGGCACTTCGCGGCTCTCGCCGGCGCCGATCGCCTGGGCAGTGAACGCCAGCGTGCTCATCCGCAGGAAGCCGAACAGCCAGAACAGGCAGTCGAACAGCACCGAGGCCATCGACACGCCGCCGAGCAGCGCGGCCTCGCCGAGCCGGCCGATTGCGGTGGTGGCGACGACGCCGAGCAGTGGTGTGGTCAGATTGGCGACCATCGCCGGCCCGGCGATGGAGAACACCTGCCGGGTGGTCACGGCCGAATTTGCGGACTCCACGGCGAGGCGCAGGCGGCCGTCAGCGTCCGCGCGGCGTGCTGAACAAGCGGCTGAGCAGCCAGATCGGGATCACGATCACGGCGCCGAGCAGGAAGTAGCGCCACAGCCCGCTGATCGCGTCGAATCCCAGCTCCCAGATCCGCTCGAACAGCAGCCGGATGCTGGTGACGATGTTCCACGGATCGAGGCCGATCGCCGCCAGCACGACACCGACCAGGATCGACATCAGGATCAGGCGAAATGCCACCGCCATCGGCGAGCCGCCGAGGAAACGCGTCATCCTGTCGTCGTTGGCCGGCAGATCCCGGATGTCGTCTCGCATCGTCATGGTCCTCGCGCGCGTGGCTTGCGCATCATATTCGGTGCAGGGCAGATGGGGAACCGGCCGTTTGCCGTCAATGCCTGCGGGCGCCGGCCGGGTGCGGTTTCGCGGATTCCGCCTTCAGCATCCGCTCCAGTGTCTCGAGCCGGTCGGCATCCTTCGGCGGCTTGTCCCAGCGCAGCCGGCTGATGCGTGGAAACCGCATCGCCACGCCGGATTTATGGCGCGGCGAGCGCTGCAACCCTTCGAACGCCACTTCCAGCACCAGCCCCTTGTCGGGTTCGTGCACGACGTGGCGGACCGGGCCGAACTTCTCGGTGGTGTTGCGGCGGACGAAGCGGTCGATTTGCAGCAGCTCCTCGTCGGTGAAGCCGAAATACGCCTTGCCGACCGGTACGAGCTGATCGCCGCCATCGCCCTCGGTCCAGACCCCGAAGGTGTAGTCGGAATAATACGACGAGCGTTTGCCGTGGCCGCGTTGCGCATACATCAGCACGGCATCGATGATGCGCGGGTCGTGCTTCCATTTCCACCACTGGCCCTTGGGGCGGCCGGGCAGATACGGCGCATCGCGCCGCTTCAGCATCACGCCTTCGACCGCGTCGGCATCGAGCCCAGCGCCGGCGCTTGCCGGATCGCGGCGGGCGGCACGGAGGCCATCCCAGTCGTCGAACGCGACCATCGGCGACAGATCGACCTTGGGATCGCCGAGCCTTGCGATGAAGGTTTCCAGCCGGATGCGGCGTTCGGCGAACGGCAGCGTCCGCAGATCCTCGTCGCCGTCGCCGAGCAGGTCGTAGGCGCGCAGATGGATCGGATAGTCGTTCGTCAGCTTCGGCGTCACGCTTTTCCGGTTCAGCCGCTGCTGCAGCACGTTGAACGACTGCACGCGCTTGTCTCGCAGTACCAGCAGTTCGCCATCGATCGCACCCGGCAGGCGCAAGGACGGCAACAGATCTGGGAAACTCATGGTGATGTCTTCGCCGCTGCGCGAATACAGCCGCACCACGCAGTCGCCATGTTCGTCGAGGCCGCTGACGGCCTGGACGCGGATGCCGTCCCATTTCCATTCGGCGATGTAGTCGGCCGGGTCCATTCCGGCGAAGTCGGTGTCGTCGACCGCATGGGCCAGCATCACCGGGCGGAACGGCGCCGGATCGCGGCTCTCCGGCTGCGGACCGCGGCCTTCGAGCCAGGCGAACAGTTCATCGTATGGCGGCTCGATGCCGGGCCACACCAGTTCGACATCGTGCGGATCCTTGTTGCCGAGCGCCGCAGCCGCGGTCTTGGCGAGCCGCGCCGATACCCCAATCCGCAAGCTCCCGGTCACCAGCTTCAGTAGCGCCCAGCGCCCCGTCTCGTCGAGTTCATCCAGCCAGCGCGCCAACTGCGCCGGCAGCTCGGCCTTGCCGAGGCTATGCAGCGTGGTGACAATCTCGGTGAGCGTCGGCGGCGGGGGATTGTTGTGGCCGGTCTCCATCGTGGCGCTTGACGATTGAGCAGGACCCTCTCCCGATGCACGGCGAGCTCCCTCTCCCGCTTGCGGGAGAGGGTTGGGG
>NZ_QPFS01000001.1:0-129550 GCF_010906995.1 Rhodopseudomonas sp. WA056
CCGACCCCTCCCCGCAAGGGGGAGGGGAGATGAACAACAACCGCCGCGCCGCAATGGCTGCTGGCAGCGAAGGAGCTAATCAGATGACCTTCAAGAACTTCAAAGTCGAGACCGACACCGACGGCATTGCGCTCGTCACCTGGGATCTGCCCGGCAAGTCGATGAACGTGCTCGACGCCACGACGATCGAGGAACTCGGCGCGATCGCCGAGCAGACCAGTAAGGACGCCGCGGTCAAGGGCGTGGTGATCACTTCGGCCAAGGAGGCGTTCTGCGCCGGCGCCGATCTGTCGATGCTGGAGGGCATGAACCAGCAGTTCGCCCAGATCCGCAAAGACAAGGGCGAGGAAGCCGCCCAGAAGATGCTGTTCGATGAGAGCCGCAAGCTGTCGCAGATCCTGCGCGGCATCGAGACCTGCGGTAAGCCGTGGGTCGCGGCGATCAACGGTCTGGCGCTCGGCGGCGGCTTCGAAGTCACGCTGGCCTGCCACTATCGCGTCGCAGCCGACAATCCGAAGACCCGGCTCGGCCTGCCCGAGATCAAGGTCGGCCTGTTCCCGGGCGGCGGCGGCACCCAGCGGATTCCGCGCATTGTCGATCCGCAGAGCGCGATGACCATCCTGCTCAAGGGCGATCAGATCAAGCTCGACAAGGCCAAGGCGCTGAAGCTGGTCGACGCCGTGGTGCCGGCAGCCGAGCTGATCGACGCCGCGAAGGCGTGGATCAAGAACGGCGGCAAGGCGGTGGCGCCGTGGGACGAGAAGGGCTTCAAGCTGCCCGGCGGCCCGGTGTTCTCCAAGCAGGGCATGATGATGTTCCCGGCGGGCAATGCCATCTATCGCCGCGAGACCTACGACAACTATCCGGCCGCGCGCGCGATCATGAGCTGCGTCTATGAGGGCCTGTTGGTTCCGATCGACGTCGCGCTGCGCATCGAGTCGCGCTACTTCGCGCACGTCCTGCAGACCAAGGAAGCGGCGGCGATGATCCGCAGCCTGTTCCTGTCGATGCAGGAGCTGAACAAGGGCGCGCGCCGCCCGCAGGGCGTGCCGCCGACCAAGGTCAAGAAGCTCGCCATCATCGGCGCCGGCTTCATGGGCGCCAGCGTCGGCTACGTCTCGGCCAAGGCCGGCATCGAGGTGGTGCTGATCGATCGCGACCAGGAGAGCGCCGACAAGGGCAAGGCGCATTGCCAGTCGGTGATCGAAGGTCTCATCAAGAAGGGCCGCGCCAAGGAGGTCGACCGCGACGCGCTGATGTCGCGGATCACCGCAACCGCAGACTTTGGTGCGATCTCGGATGCCGACCTCGTCATCGAAGCGGTGTTCGAGGATCGCAAGGTCAAGGCCGAGACCTACGCCAAGGCGCAGCCGCTGCTGAAGGAAGGCGCGATCTTCGCCTCCAACACCTCGACGCTGCCGATCAACTCGCTGGCCGAAGAGTTCAAGGATCAGTCGAAGTTCATCGGCATCCACTTCTTCTCGCCGGTCGAGAAGATGATGCTGGTCGAAGTGATCCTCGGCAACAACACCAGCGACGCCACGCTGGCGGCCGCGCTGGACTACACCCGCCAGATCGGTAAGACCCCGATCGTGGTGAACGACAGCCGCGGCTTCTTCGCCAACCGCTGCGTGCTGCGCTTCACCGCCGAAGGTCTCGAGATGCTGATGGAAGGCGTCCCAGCGCCGATGATCGAGACCGCCGCCAAGATGGCCGGCATGCCGGTCGGCCCGCTGTCGCTGGCCGACGAGGTGGCGCTCGACCTGATCCTGAAGATCATGAAGGCGACCGAAGCCGATCTCGGCGAACAGGCGGTCGATCAGCAGCAGAAGAAGCTGATGGTCGAGCTGGTCGAGAAACAGGGCCGGTTCGGCCGCAAGAACGGCAAGGGCTTCTACGTCTATCCGGAGAAGGGCAAGGGTCAGAAGAGCCTGTGGGACGGCATCGCCGCGCTGCAGCCGAAGCACCTCGACCCCGACACCATCGACGTCGAAGAGCTGAAGCAGCGCTTCCTCGCCGTGCAGGCGGTGGAAGCCGCGCGCACCGTCGAGGACAACGTCATCGTCGATCCGCGCGAGGCCGATGTCGGCTCGATCCTCGGCTTCGGCTTCGCGCCGTTCACCGGCGGCACGCTCAGCTACATCGACTTCATGGGCACCAAGGAGTTCGTGGCGCTGTGCCACAAGCTCGAGGGCAAGTACGGCTCGCGCTTCACCCCGCCGAAGCTGCTCGAAGACATGGCCAAGACCGGCGACACCTTCTACCACCGCTTCGCCCCGAAGAAGCAGGCGGCGGCGTAAGGGCCGGGCACAGCCCTCATCCTGAGGAGCGCGCTCTTGCGCGCGTCTCGAAGGATGAGGAGCCCGGGGCTTCATGGTTCGAGACGGCGCTACGCGCCTCCTCACCATGAGGGTTTTGCAAATAACAAGGGCCGGATCATCGCGATCCGGCCCTGTTTATTTTCGTCGTCGTCTCACCTCGTCATTGCGAGGAACACCCGGATCGGCGCTTCGCGCCGTCCGAGCACAGGCTCCGCGACGAAGCAATCCAGCTTCGTGCTCGGCGCTGGATTGCTTCGCTGCGCTCGCAATGACGCTGCTGGGAAAGCGCTCACGCCTTCTGCATCAGCCCTTCTCGCTGCATCGCTTCCTGCACCTTCGGGCGTGCGGCGACGCGGGCCTTGAAGGCGGCGAGGTTGGGGTAGGGGGCGAGGTCGATCTTCATCCGGTCGCACCAGCTCAGGATCACGAACAGGTAGCCGTCGGCGACCGTGAACGACGAGCCCATCAGGTAGTCCTTGCCGGCGAGCTGCTTGTCGACGTAGCCGAGGTGGCGGGCGATGCGGTCCTTGAAAAAATTCTTGGCGTCCTCGCCGAGCGTCGGGGCGAACAGCGGGCCGAAGCTCTTGTGCAGGTCGGTCGAGATGTAGTTCAGCCACTCCTGCAGCCGGTAGCGTTCAATCGTCCCGGCCTTGGGCGCGAGCTTTCCGGAGCCTTCCTGGTCGGCGATGAACTGCACGATCGCCGGTCCCTCGGTGAGCACGCCGCCGTCGTCGAGGCCGAGCGCCGGCACCGAGCCCTTCGGGTTGATGGCGGCGTAGTCATCGCCGTTCTCGAGCTTCTTCGCCCGGAGGTCGACTTTGACGAGGTCGAACTGCAGGCCGGCCTCGCTGAGCGCGATGTGCGGCGACAGCGAGCAGGCGCCGGGCGAATAATACAGCTTCATGGGCGGGTCCTTCCGAGCCGGGGTGAGTGTCGGCGATGAAATGCAGATGCATGAAACTGTCAAGCGCGGCCCGGTCGCCGGTCAAGCCTGCGATGGACCGACGAGCCCGCGGGTGCGGCGGAAGATGTCGCCGAGCCGGCGAAACAGAGCGGCGCGGGCGCTGGTGGTCCGCCACGCCAGCACCACCCGGCGCGGGCAAGCGTCAGGTAGCGGCGCGATCGCCACGTCCTGGCCACCGATCACGCCAGCGTCGAGCGCCAGATCGGGGAGCAGGGTGATCCCCAGGCCCTCGCTCACCATCGAGATCAGCGTCGGCAGCGAAGTGGCCGAGAAGCTCTCGTCCTGCTCGATGTTGCGATCCGGAAAGGCGCTGAGGGCGTGGCGCTGCAGGCAATGGCCGCGCTCCAGCAGCATCAGCCGCGCCCCGTCGAGCTGCGCGCCGCGCACCGGCTCCGGCCCGAAGCTGCCCGGCGGTGCAGCCAGGTGATAGCCGTCCTCGAACAGTTCGATCGTCTCCAGCCCTTCGGCTTCGAACGGTAGCGCGAACAGAATCAGGTCGAGCCGGCCGCGCTGCAGTCCGTCGAGCAGTTGTTCGGTCATCTCTTCGCGCAGCAGCAGGCGCAGCTTCGGGAAGACGCGGCGGATTTCAGGGAGCGCACGCGGGATCAGATACGGGCCGATGGTCGGGATCGCGCCGAGCCGCAGGTCACCGCTGTCCGGAGCGCCCTCGGCGGCGGCCAGCGCCTCGATCTCCTGCGCGGCCAGCAGCAGCGCGCGGGCGCGCTCGGCGATGACCGCGCCGATCGGCGTCAGCAGGACCGAGCGCTTGGTGCGTTCGGCCAGCACCACGCCGAGCCGGTCCTCCAGTTCCTTCAGCCCGGCGCTGAGGCTGGGCTGGGTCACGAAGCACGCCTCGGCCGCGCGGGAGAAATTCAGGGTATCGGCAACGGCGACCAGGAAGCCGAGCTGCCGCAGGGTGATGGCAGGAGACATAGAAATAGGCTATCACAGATACAAATATAATCAATTTCACCAATGAGATCGCCTCGCCTACATCCGCAGTGCCCGGGACCTCCCGACCGCCAGGAGACTGCAGATGATCGAATTCGCAACGCCCGCCCCACAGCTCAACGCCCCCGCGCCTGCATTCAATGCACCGACCACCCACGGCCCCAAGACGCTGGCCGACTACGCCGGCAAGTGGCTGATCCTGTTTTCGCATCCGGCGGATTTCACCCCGGTCTGCACCACCGAATTCATCGCCTTCGCTAAAAAGCACGACGCGTTTGCGGCGCGCGGTGCCGAACTGCTCGGCCTGTCGATCGACAGCCACTACTCGCACATCGCCTGGATGCTCAACATCAAGGAGAAGTTCGGGGTCGAGATCAGATTTCCGATCATCGCCGATCTCAGCATGACCGTGGCCCGGGCCTACGGCATGATCCAGCCGGGTGCGTCCGACACTTCCGCGGTGCGCGCCACGTTCCTGATCGATCCCGAAGGCAAGCTGCGCGCGATGGTCTACTACCCGATGATCGCCGGCCGTTCGGTCGACGAGATCTATCGGCTGCTGGTGGCGCTGCAGACGGCCGACGCCAACAAGTGCGCGATGCCGGAGAGCTGGCAGCCGGGCGATGCGGTGATCGTGCCGCCGCCGTCGACGGCGGCCGCCGCGCTCGCCCGTGCCGGTGAGGGCTACGACACGGTCGATTGGTATTACTCGACCCGCACCCTTTGAGGCTCGCGCAAGCTCCGGTACGCGCCGGGGCTACTCCTTCAACTCACTCGTCTGATCACCACGGAGGACCAAGCCATGACCAATGCTGCGCAGACCACGACCGAAGCCCTCTCCCGCGTCCTCGGCCGCACCTTCGGCCTCTATGTGCAAACCCACGGCTACCATTGGAACGTCGTCGGCCCGGAATTCCGCCGTCTGCACGCTGCGTTCGAGGAGCAATACAACAACCTCTGGAACGCGCTCGATGACATCGCGGAACGAATCCGCAGTCTCGGCGCTCATGCTCCTGGTTCGCTGGCTGAACTGACGGCGTTGGCGGGGCCGGCACCGGCGCCGACGCAGTCCGCCGAAGCCATGGTCGGCGCGTTGATTTCGGGCCACGAGGCGCTGACCGACGAGCTGCGCCGCGCGATCGCCTCGGCGCAACAGGACGGGGACGAGCCGACGGTGGGACTGTTGAGTGATCGCCTGGCCTGGCATCAGAAGCAGCTCTGGATGATGAAAGCCGGCCGCGCCTGAAGATCGCCGCGGCGCCCCCTCCTGAACGGCGGGCGCCGCGGTCTACCGACACCGGAGAATCGAACGATGAGCAAGCCGATCGTGAAGCCGTTCTGGGACCAATCCACCGGAAGCTGGCAGTACGTGTTTCACGATCCGGATACGATGCAGGGCGCTGTCGTCGACCCGGTGTGGAACTACGACCCGAAAGCCGGCGCCACATTCACCCGCAGCGTCGACGAGATCGTGACCTATGTGCGAGAGGCCGGCATCGACATCGTGTGGGTGCTCGACACGCATCCGCACGCCGATCATTTCTCGGCGGCTCCGCTTCTCGCCGAACGCCTGAAGGCACCGACCGGAATCGGCGAGCGCGTCACCGAGGTGCAGAAGCTGTGGCAGAAGATCTATCATCTGCCGGAGTCGTTTCCGACCGACGGCCGCCAATGGGATCGGCTGTTCGCGGACGGCGACGTCTTCATGGTCGGCGACATTCCGGTGCGGGTGATGTTCTCACCCGGGCATACATTGGCGTCGGTCACCTATGTGGCCGGCGACGCCGCCTTCGTCCACGATACGCTGATGATGCCGGACAGCGGCACCAGCCGCGCCGATTTTCCCGGCGGATCGTCGAAGCAATTATATGCCAGCCTGCAGCGTATTCTGGCGCTTCCCAACGATACCCGGCTGTATGTGGGGCACGACTATGCGCCCGAGGGGCGCGACGCGCAGTGCATGGCGACGGTTGCCGAACACAAAGCGCGCAACATCCATCTTGCCGGCGGTCGCACCGAAACGGAGTTCTGCGCTGTCCGGGATCAGCGCGACGCGTCTCTGCCGCTGCCGAAATTGATGCTGGCGGCGCTGCAGATCAACATCCGCGGCGGTCGCAAGCCCGCGCCGGAAGCCGACGGGCGCTCGTACTTGAAGATTCCGCTCGACTATTTCGAGCCGCGCTGATCGCACCGCCCACGCGGCCGGAAGCCGGAAGCCGGAAGCACCCGGTCGTTGCACCGGTGTCTTCCGGCCTTGGCGCCATTTCTCGCGCTCGCCCATCCAGTCCGAGCCGCCGTCACCCGATCCTGGGCCGAAAGCAGCATTGTGAGGCTGCGATCTTGGCTTTCCCGGCGGCTGGCATTAAATGCGATTGCATGGAAGACACGCGATTGCCGCCTTTGCGGCCCGTGCGCTAGAGTTCGTGCGCACCATGGATGGAGCGATGAAACGCAAGCCGTCGACTGAGGCCACTGCCGCCTGGGTCCGCCTGATGCGGGTCCGGAGCCGGGTGTTGGACGCGGTCGAGCAGGATCTGAAGAAGGCGGGCTTCCCGCCGCTGGCCTGGTACGACGCGCTGCTCGAATTGTCGCGGGCGCCGGGCGGCGAGATGCGCCCGGTCGAGCTCGAAAGGCAGATGCTGATCCCGCAATATTCCACCTCGCGCCTAGTCGACCGGCTGGTCGACGAGCGGCTGGTGGTGCGCCGCGAATGCCGCAGCGACAAGCGCGGCCAGTTCGTGGAAATCACCGAGGCGGGACGCGAATTGCAGAAGAAGATGTGGGCCGCCTATTCGGCGGCGATCGAAAAGCACGTCGGCTCGAAATTATCCGATGCCGACGCCGTCCGGCTGTGCGGGCTGCTCGACCGGCTCGGCTGCTCGTGCGACGGCTCCGCCGCTGCGCTCGATGCGCGAGACACCGCAGTCTCGCGATGATAAACAGCTCTCGCTTCGTGTTCGCGGTTGCTTCCGGCCGCGGCTTCCACCACCTCGCGTCGCCCGATCCCGCGCGCTACTTCCGGACCCCCCATGGCGCGTGACCAACTCGATATGACCCCGCTGAATTCGCGTGACGAACTGGTCGCGTGGCTCGAAGCGGGCGTGAAATCGCCGGCTGACTTCCGCATCGGCACCGAACACGAAAAGACCCCGTTCACGCTCGACGGCCATCATCCGGTGCCCTACGAGGGCGCCCGCGGCATCGGCGCCCTGCTCGAAGGCATGCAGATCCTGCTCGGCTGGGAGCCGATCATGGAAGGCGCGCACATCATCGGACTGCACGACGTCACCGGCGGCGGCGCGATCTCGCTGGAGCCGGGCGGCCAGTTCGAATTGTCCGGCGCGCCGGTCGAGACCGTGCACCAGACCCATGCCGAGCTGATGGCGCATCTGGCGCAGGTGCGCGAAGTGGCGACGCCGCTGGGGATCGGCTTCCTCGGCCTCGGCCTGACGCCGTCCTGGTCGCGGGAGCAAATCCCGGTGATGCCGAAGGGCCGCTACAAGATCATGACCAACTACATGCCGAAGGTCGGCCGTTACGGCCTCGACATGATGTATCGGACCTGCACGGTGCAGACCAATCTCGACTTCTCCTCGGAAGCCGACATGGTCAAGAAGCTGCGGGTGTCGCTGGCGCTGCAGCCGGTCGCGACCGCTTTGTTCGCCAATTCGCCGTTCACCGAAGGCAAGCCGAACGGTCTATTGTCGTTCCGCTCGGAAATCTGGCGCGACACCGACAACGATCGCTCCGGCATGCTGCCCTGGGCGTTCGAGGACGGCATGGGTTTCGAGCGCTGGGTCGACTACGCGCTCGACGTGCCGATGTACTTCGTCAAGCGTGGCGACGACTATATCGATGTTGCCGGCTCGTCGTTCCGCGATTTCTTCGACGGCAACAACGACAAGCTGCCCGGTGAGCGGCCGACGCTGTCGGACTGGGCCAACCATCTGTCGACGATCTTCCCCGAGGTGCGGCTGAAGCGGTATCTGGAAATGCGCGGCGCCGACGGCCAGCCGTGGGGCCGCCTGACGGCGCTGCCGGCGTTCTGGGTCGGTCTGCTGTATGACGACACCAGCCTCGATGCGGCCTGGGAACTGGTCAAGGGCTGGAGCGCCGAGGAGCGTCAGACGCTGCGGGACGAGGTGCCGCGGCTCGGCTTCAAGGCCAAAATCGGCAATCGCTTCCTGTTCGAGATCGCCAAGGATTGCATGGTGCTGGCGCATGCCGGGCTGCGTCGCCGCGCCCGGATCGATGCCACCGGCCTCGACGAATCGCGGCATCTGGCGCCGCTCGATCGGATTCTCGATAGCGGCCACACCCCGGCCGAGGAGATGCTCGAGAAGTACCACGGCGCCTGGCGGGGCTCGGTGGAGCCGGCCTACGAGGAATATGCGTTCTGAACGCTAGCGGACCGAGGCCGCGCTGGCCTGTGCCGTTCATCCGCCATACAGGTTGCCGGCCGTCAGATGCGGCCTCGGGGCTGCGCCGCGGACCGGCCTGATGTCTATCGGCCAGGGGTCCGGGCCTAACGCGAAAGCAAGTCTGAATGCGAAGCGGCCTGCTCAGGGCATGTTGGCTCGTGCTCGCCGTGGCTGCGGCGGCGCTGTCGCCGCACGCCTCGCACGCGCAGGCCAATATCGACCGGATCGGCGGCGACTATCTGCGCACGCCGGTGACAAGCGGAGATCCGGCCGAATGCGCGCTGATGTGCGAACGCGACAAGCGCTGCCGGTCGTGGACCTTCAGCTATCCACGCTCGCCGGAAGACGGTGCGATGTGTTGGCTGAAGAGCACGGTTCCGCCGCGTACGCCGAATTCGTGCTGCGTGTCCGGCGTCCGCGGCGCCGGAGTGCTGGAGCCGCGCAACGATTCCAACGAGGTCTCGATCGACCGCTTCGGCGGCGATTATCGCAATTTCGAGCTGAAGTCCGGCGAGGGCGACGAGGCCTGCAAGGCGGCGTGCGTCGACGAGCACAAATGCCGGGCCTGGACCTATGCCCGTCCCGGCTATGTCGGCCGCAATGCCCGCTGCTTCCTGAAAAGCCAGATCAAGCCGCCGCGGCGCAAGCCCGGATTTATTTCGGGCGTGGTACGCTGACGCGCGAAACGCCGCGTCTCAATGCACCTTGGTGAAGAACCGCGCCACCCGGAAGCCGGACAGCCAGTCGCTGACCGGCTGGTGGCGAACGCCGGGATTCCACGAGCCGACGATGGCATCGACCCGGCCGACCAGATCGTCGATCGGGACCATGCCGACGCCGCCATCGCGCACCGGCACGCGGCTGTCGGCGGAATTGTCGCGGTTGTCGCCCATCACGAACAGATGGCCGGCCGGCACCGTGACTTCCGGCATGTTGTCGAGTCGGCCGTTATCGTACAGCTTGAAGATCGGGTGGGCGACGCCGCCGGGCAGTGTCTCGATGTAGCGCGCGGCCGTTTCGGAGGAACCGTTGTCGTCCTCCGCGCGACCGACGCCGTCCGGCGTCACCTTGGCGGCTTCGCCGTTGATGAAAACCCGGCCGCCGTCGATCTGCACCCGATCGCCAGGCAGACCAACCACGCGCTTGACCCAGACCTCAGAGCGGTCGCCGGCCCAGCGAAACACCACGACGTCGCCGCGGTGCGGCGTGGCGCCGAACACCCGGCCGCTCTCCGGCACCGAAACGTGGATCGGCAGCGATGCGGTCGAATAGCCGTAAGGATATTTCGAAGCGAGCAGCGCATCGCCGATCAGCAGCGTCGGCTCCATCGAGCCGGACGGCACGTAGAACGGCTCGGCCAGCGCGGCCTTGCCGACCAGCACGATCGCCACCACGGCGACGAGCTGCGTGAGCTGCGAGCCCCAGCGCCGTGCCGGCGCGCTTTCCGAATTCGTCTCCGACGTCATCCGCCGGTGCCTCCGATCGTGATCCTGTCCATCCGCAGCGTTGGCTGGCCGACCCCGACCGGCACGCCCTGGCCGTTCTTGCCGCAGGTGCCGATGCCGTCGTCGAGCTGCATGTCGTTTCCGATCATGGAAATGCGGTGCAAATCGGTCGGCCCGTTGCCGATCAGCATCGCGCCCTTCAGCGGCGCGCCAATCTTGCCGTTTTCGATCCGGTACGCCTCGGTGCACTGGAACACGTATTTGCCTGAGGTGATGTCGACCTGACCGCCGCCGAAGTTCACCGCGTAGATACCGTTTTTCACCGAGGCGAGGATTTCGGCCGGGTCGCGCTGTCCGGCCAGCATGTAGGTGTTGGTCATCCGCGGCATCGGCACGTGGGCGTAGGACTGCCGGCGGCCGTTGCCGGTCGGCTTCATGCCCATCAGCCGGGCGTTCTGGCGATCCTGCATGTAACCGGTGAGGATGCCGTCCTCGATCAGCACGGTGCGGCTGGTCGGGGTGCCCTCGTCGTCGATCGACAGCGAGCCGCGCCGCGCCGAAATGGTGCCGTCGTCCACCACGGTGACGCCCTTGGCGGCGACCTGCTGGCCGAGCAGGCCGGCGAAGGCCGAGGTCTTCTTGCGGTTGAAGTCGCCCTCCAGGCCATGGCCGACCGCCTCGTGCAGCATCACCCCGGGCCAGCCCGGGCCGAGCACCACGTCCATCTCGCCGGCGGGCGCCGGGACCGATTCCAGATTGACCAGCGCCTCGCGCAGCGCGCCGTCGGCGGCGTCGCGCCACGCCTTGGTCTCGATGAACCGCGCATAAGGCTCGCGGCCGCCGTAACCCTTGGAGCCGCTCTCCTGGCGGTCGCCCTGGCCGGCGACCACCGAGACGTTGACGCGCACCAGCGGACGGATGTCGCGATAGCTCTCGCCGTCCGGACGCAGGATCTCCACCACCTGCCAGGTCGCGCCGACCGACACCGACACCTGCCGCACCCGCGGATCCTTGTCGCGCACATAGGCGTCGATCTCGGCCAGCAGCTTGACCTTGGCCTCGAAGCCGGGCGCATCGAGCGGGTTGTCGTCGCCGTACAGCCGCACATTGGTGTGCGGCGGCGCCACCGACAGGCTGCCGCTGTAATCGCCACGCACCGCAGCAACCGCATCCGCCGCCCGGATCAGCGCCGGCAGCGACACGTCGGAGGAATGCGCATAGCCGACCGCGTCGTCCTTAACGGCGCGTAAACCGAAGCCCTGCGCGGTGTCGTAGGTCGCCTGCTTCAGCCGGCCGTTGTCGAACGCCAGCGCCTCGGTCTGGCTGTATTCGAGAAACAGCTCGCCATCGTCCGCCCCGGCCAGCCCGCGCGCGATCTCGCGCCTCACCTCGTCGCGATCGAGATTGGCGCGGTCGATGAGCGAGGTCTGGGCTGGGTTGGTCATGAGGTTCTGTTCCCGAAGTTGTTCGGGGCACAAGATAGGCGCTCGGCAGGTGTTCTGCGAGGGGGTGGCGACAGGCTTTGCCGCACGTCCGCACCAGCGAGATAAATATGCTATGCTTCTCGAATGGACTATCGCGGGATCATCACGCTCGAGCCGGGCAAGCGCGGCGGTCGGCCCTGCATTCGCCACATGCGGGTCGCCGTCGCCGATGTTCTGGGATGGCTCGCGGCGGGGCAAACGCCGCAGCAGATTCTAGCCGACTTCCCGGAACTGACCGAGGACGACATCCGGGCGTCGCTGGCTTACGCCGCGGATCGTGAGCGGCGTCTGAATCACTGAGATTCACGCGCCCAGCCACAGTTTCAGAATTTCGATGAGTTCGCGGGCGACGCTCAGCAACGCGAACAAAACGTCCAGTACACGATTCCAATCAATCGGAAATTTGGGTCCAACCATTCTTCTCTCCTGATCCGGTCGGAATGCTGTCGCTTCCCGATCAGGTCCGCTGTACGGGCGTGATGGTTGCCGCCACCCGTCCGGTTGGCCGATCTCCTTTCCGAGAAGGTGCTCGGTAGCGGCGCCAAAAATACTTGTTGGGGGTGCTTGCATTTATATCGCGCGCGATATAAATCACCGTCCATGAAATCGCCCCCGACATCGTCACGCGCGCCGCGATCGGCCGACAAGCAGAAGCTGGAGAACCAGCTCTGCTTTGCGCTGTACTCGACGCTGCTCGGGGTCAACAAGGTGTATCGCGCACTGCTGCGCGAGTTCGACCTGACCTATCCGCAGTATCTCGTGATGTTGGTGCTGTGGGAAAGGGACCAGCTCAATGTCTCGGAGATCTGCGATCAGCTCTATCTCGAGACCACCACGCTGACGCCGTTGTTGAAGCGGCTAGAAGCGCGCGGGCTGATCAGCCGGCGGCGGTCTGCCGAGGACGAGCGGCAGGTGATCGTCGGCCTCACCGAGGAGGGACGCGCCCTGCGCCAGCAGCTCAAGCATGTTCCGGACTGTCTCGGCGCCGCGATGGGCGGCTCGCTCGACGACATCGTCGAGCTGCGTGACAAGCTGACCAAGGTCCGCGCCAAGCTGTTTCAGGCGGCGTGACGCGGAAAGGGCGGCCGGACAAATCGACAAACGGTACCGAAAATATCGTGCGCGATAATTATGTGGACGATCTAAATCGATCACCAGAGTTCCAGACCCCTCAACCCGAGAAGGACCACACCATGTCAGTCGAGAAAGTTCTCTACCGCGCCACCGCGACCGCCACCGGAGGCCGTGACGGCCGCGGCGTCAGCAGCGATGGGCATCTCGACGTCGCCCTCACGACGCCGAAGGAGCTCGGCGGCGGAGGCGGCGCCGGCACCAATCCGGAGCAGTTGTTCGCGGTCGGCTATTCGGCCTGTTTCCTCGGCGCGATGAAGTTCGTCGCCGGGCGCGACAAGCTGCCGATCCCGAAGGACGTCAGCGTCACCGGTTCGGTCGGCATCGGCCCGATTCCGACCGGCTTCGGCATCGAAGTGGAGCTGAAGATCAGCCTGCCGGGCATGGATCCGGCCCAGGCGCAGACGCTGGTCGACCGCGCCCACATCGTCTGCCCGTATTCCAACGCCACGCGTGGCAACATCGACGTCACGCTGACGCTGGTCTAATGGCTCGCTGCCGCCTTTCGGCGGCAGGCGAAGCTCAATCCCTTCTCGTCGCAAAGATCGTCATGCCCGGGCTTGTCCCGGGCATCCACGATTTCGGGCGAGGCTGTGCTTGTGGCCGTGGATGGCCGGGACAAGCCCGGCCATGACGGTGCTTACGGGGATACGCTGCAATTAGTTGAGGCGTCGCGATGAAACACGCCGAGGCATCTCGATCGACGCTGCCTACGGCAGCTTGTCGTAGCCTTCGCCGATGCCGTTGAGGCTGAGCGGGAAGCCGATGCCTTCTTCCGGCGTTTCGAAGATGATGAACGTCGCGGTCTTGGCGGTGCGGAGCTGGCCGAGCAACTTGTCGTCCATCACCACTTCGGCGACGCAGCCGTTCGGCAGGCAGCGCACGAACCCCGCGCGGCCGATGTCGGCGTTGTCGAGCTTGAGTCCGAGGCCCGACGGCAGCAGCACGCCGAGCGGCGCCACCACGCGCATCAGCTTGCTCTTCTGATCGGCGGTCTTGAGGATGATGACGGTGAGCCCGGCGTTGGAGCGGTCTTCCGCAACCACGCTCTGAATCAGCGCGCACTGCTCGGCCTTGGCGCCCGGCGGGGTGTCGCAGCGGATCTGCCAGTCGCCGTGCACCGACCGCACCGCGCCCTGGGCGAGGGCCGTGCCGCTGCCGACTGCAGCGGCCAGTGCGATCAACCCGGCCGCCAACATGGCCCCGGACGCAGCGCGGCGGCTCGAGGCGAGGATCGGCGAAAGTCTGGCGAAGCCCATCAGCGATGTATCCGAGGTGGTGACGGTTGAACGGCGTGGTCGGCGGCGGGTTCCGACTGACCGGCAATGACGGCGCCATGAAGGCAGCTCGCGCGCCAGCGAATCAGGCTTCCGTGACGTCCCGATGCTTTGCCTACAGCGAGGGGCACATCTGTCAAGCCGGCCTCACATGGGGCGGCGCGGTCCGCGCGCCGCTGTGTCAGCTCTCCGAGACGGAATCTCCGGCGCCGCGCAGGCCAGGGCTGTTTGCTCGCGCGATCCCTCACTCCTGCATTGCGAGGGGCTTCGAATTGTGATTTGAAAAGTAGAATAAGAAGCGTTCGCACTTTGGCTACGCTCTTGTGCCGAGCGCAACAAACTGCACGGCCGGTCACGCCGAATACGGCGGGCTTGCTGTGACTAGTCATAGGGAGCGCGGCGGCATGAGGATGTCGAAGGGGCGAATGGGCCGGTGGTCGCTGGGATTCGCGATCGCCTGCTGTGTGGCGACGGCCGGCGGGGCCGCATTCGCCCAGACCGGACAGCCTGCACCCTGGGAAATGACCCTGCAGCAGCCCGCCTCACCGGTGATGGAAAACATCGTCTGGTTTCACAGTTTCATGCTGTGGTTGATCACGTTGATCACGCTGTTCGTGCTGGCGCTGCTGGTCATCGTGGTGGTGAAGTTCAACGCCAAGGCCAATCCGATCCCGTCCAAGACCACGCACAATACGCTGATCGAAGTCGCCTGGACGATCGTCCCGGTGCTGATCCTGGTAGCGGTCGCGGTTCCATCATTCCGGCTGCTGTTTCTCGAACTGGATATTCCGAAGCCGGACCTCACCGTGAAGGCCACCGGCAATCAGTGGAACTGGACCTACACCTACCCTGACGACAAGATCGAGTTCACCTCGATCATGCTGACCGACGAAGAGCGGGCCAAGATGAATCCGGTGCCGCCGCGGCTGCTCGGCGTCGACAACGAAATGGTGGTGCCGGTCGACAAGGTGGTGCGGATCCAGACCACCGCCTCCGATGTGATCCATTCCTGGGCGATCCCGTCCTTCGGCGTGAAGATCGACGCCATTCCCGGTCGACTCAACGAGGCCTGGTTCAAGGCCACGAAGGAGGGGCGTTACTACGGCCAGTGCTCCGAACTGTGCGGCCGCGACCACGCTTTCATGCCGATCGTCGTTCGTGTCGTGAACGATCAGGAGTACGAAGCCTGGAAGAAACAGCAGCAGGTCGCCTCGCGCACGCGCGACGGCTCCTACGCCTCGGCCGCTGCCGCCCCGCGCTGAGCGCGGCGGGATCGCAAGACGTCGAACGGGGACCGTAAGGTCCGAGGTTTTCAAGTCAGGATCTGAAGATGGCAATGGAAGCTGCAAGGGTCGCTCATTCCGATCATGCGCACGACGATCACGCTCATGCGCATCCGACCGGATGGCGACGCTATCTGTATTCGACCAACCACAAGGATATCGGCACCATGTATCTGGTGTTCGCCGTGATGGCGGGCATCATCGGTGCGGCGATGTCGATCGCGATCCGGGTCGAGCTGATGTTCCCCGGCGTGCAGATCTTCCACAACAGCCACACCTACAACGTATTCGTCACCTCGCACGGTCTGATCATGATCTTCTTCATGGTGATGCCGGCGATGATCGGTGGTTTCGGCAACTGGTTTGTGCCGCTGATGATCGGCGCCCCCGATATGGCGTTCCCCCGGATGAACAACATCTCGTTCTGGCTGCTGCCGGCGGCGTTCGCGTTGCTCGTCATCTCGACCTTCGTCGAGGGCGAGCCGTCGTCGAACGGCGTCGGCGCCGGCTGGACGATGTATGCGCCGCTATCGACCACCGGGCATCCCGGGCCGGCGGTCGATTTCGCCATCCTGGCGCTGCATCTGGCCGGCGCGTCGTCGATCCTCGGCGCGATCAACTTCATCACCACCATCTTCAACATGCGGGCGCCGGGCATGACCCTGCACAAGATGCCGCTGTTCGTCTGGTCGGTGCTGATCACCGCGTTCTTGCTGCTGTTGTCGTTGCCGGTGCTGGCCGGCGCCATCACCATGCTGCTGACCGATCGCAACTTCGGCACCACCTTCTTCTCGGCCGAAGGCGGCGGCGACCCACTGCTGTTCCAGCACCTGTTTTGGTTCTTCGGCCACCCAGAGGTCTACATCCTGATCCTGCCGGGCTTCGGCATGATCAGCCAGATCGTGTCGACCTTCTCCAAGAAGCCGGTGTTCGGCTATCTCGGCATGGCCTACGCGATGGTGGCGATCGGCGTGATCGGCTTCGTGGTGTGGGCGCACCATATGTACACCG
This sequence comes from Rhodopseudomonas sp. WA056, assembly GCF_010906995.1. Taxonomy (NCBI): domain Bacteria; kingdom Pseudomonadati; phylum Pseudomonadota; class Alphaproteobacteria; order Hyphomicrobiales; family Nitrobacteraceae; genus Rhodopseudomonas; species Rhodopseudomonas sp. WA056. The sequence continues at coordinate 16,289 of NZ_QPFS01000001.1, forward strand.
TCGGCATGTCGAGCACGACGCAGGCCTATTTCGTCGCCGCCACCATGGTGATCGCGGTGCCGACCGGCGTGAAGGTGTTCTCGTGGATCGCCACGATGTGGGGCGGGTCGATCGAGTTCAAGACGCCGATGCTGTGGGCGGTCGGCTTCATCTTCCTGTTCACCGTCGGCGGCGTCACCGGCGTTGTGCTGGCCAATGCCGGCGTCGACCGGGTGCTGCAGGACACCTACTACGTCGTGGCGCACTTCCATTACGTGCTGTCGCTCGGCGCCGTGTTCGCGATCTTCGCGGGGTGGTACTACTGGTTCCCGAAGATGACCGGCTACATGTACAACGAGACCATCGGAAAGCTGCACTTCTGGCTCACCTTCATCGGCGTCAACATGGTGTTTTTCCCGCAGCACTTCCTCGGCCTGTCCGGGATGCCGCGGCGCTACGTCGACTACCCGGACGCGTTCGCCGGCTGGAATCTGGTGTCGTCGATCGGCTCCTACGTCTCCGGGTTCGCCGTGCTGGTGTTCTTGTATGGGATGGCGCTCGCCTTCATCCGCAAGGGGCGCGCGGCCGACAATCCGTGGGGGGCCGGCGCCACCACGCTGGAATGGACGCTGTCGTCGCCGCCGCCCTTCCATCAGTTCGAGGTGCTGCCGCAGGTGCGCTGAGGCCGGTGTTGGAACCTGCGTCCGCCGCCGTCGTTGCGGCAGCGGATGCAGCTCGAAAGAAGAGGTGAGCCCGTGTCGGTCATCGACGTCAATCCGATCCCGCTTGCGCCCCGGATCTCCGAAGCCGGCGTCGCCGACTACATCGCGCTGCTGAAGCCGCGGGTGATGTCGCTGGTGGTATTCACAGCCCTGGTCGGCCTGTTGATGGCGCCGGGCAGCTTCCATCCGGTGCTGGCGATCACAGCGATCATCTGTATCGCGGTCGGCGGCGGCGCCGCCGGCGCGCTGAACATGTGGTACGAGGACGACATCGACGCCAAGATGACGCGTACCGCCAACCGTCCGATCCCGCGCGGTCGGGTGACGCGGCCGGAGGCGCTGACCTTCGGCATGACGCTGGCGTTCTTCTCGGTGGTCACGCTCGGCATTTTGGTGAACTGGATCGCCGCCGCGCTGCTCGCCTTCACCATCTTCTTCTACGTCGTGATCTACACGATGTGGCTGAAGCGCTGGACCGCGCAGAATATCGTGATCGGCGGCGCCGCCGGTGCGCTGCCGCCGGTGGTGGCGTGGGCGTCGGTCACCGGATCGCTGGCGGTCGAGCCGATCCTGCTGTTCCTGATCATCTTCTTCTGGACGCCGCCGCACTTCTGGGCGCTGGCGCTGTTTCGCAACGACGACTACGCCCGCGCCGGGGTGCCAATGTTGCCGGTGGTCTCCGGCCCCGATCACACCCGGCTGCAGATCTTGCTCTACACCGTGGCGCTGGTCGCAGTCGCCGCCGCGCCGTGGCCGCTCGGCTATTTCGATGCGATCTACGGCGTCGCCTCGCTGGCGCTCGGCGGCTGGATGCTGGTGCTGGCGATGCGGGTGTATCGGCATCGCACCGGCAGTGCCGCGCTGCGCGCCACTCGCAACCTGTTCAAGTTCTCGATCCTGTATCTGTTCGCGCTGTTCGCGATCCTGCTGGTGGAGGTCGTCGTGGCGGCTGTGCTGCGGCTGATCGGATGACGGAGGACGCGATGGAGCCAGTTCACAAGCCGCCGCCCGGTATCGTCCTCACCGATGCGCAGAAGAAGCGCCGGCGCGAGCGCTCGATCGCGATCGCGGTGGCACTCGGCGTGCTGGTGGTGCTGTTCTTCGCCGTCACGCTGGTCAAAGGACCAGCGGTGCTGCACCGGCCGATGTGAGAAAGGTGCCGCCGATGTCGCCACCGCTTCCGCACGCCCCGCAGCAGCCGTCGCCGCGCCGCGGCCTCGGGCGCGACACGGCAGTGGCGGCGGTGTGCGGTCTGGTGGTCGCCCTGATGGTCGGGGCCTCGTTCGCAGCCGTGCCGTTCTACAACTGGTTCTGCCGCACCACCGGCTTCAATGGCACCACGCAGGTGTCACGCGCCGCGCCGAGTTCGGCGCCGCTCGACCGCACCGTCACGGTCAGCTTCGATTCCAACGTCAACGGGCTGCCGTGGAAGTTCGAGCCGGAGCAGCGCGACATCGAGGTGCCGGTCGGCAAGGTGGTGACGGTGTATTACCGCATCACCAATCTGTCGCGCGCCGACACCGTCGGGCAGGCGGCCTATAACGTCACGCCGCTGACGGTCGGTTCCTACTTCACCAAGATCAATTGCTTCTGCTTCACTGAACAGACGCTGGCGGCCGGCGAGAGCCGCGACATGCCGGTGGTGTTCTACATCGATCCGGCGTTCGCCGCAGATTCCGAGAACGACACCGTCAAGACCATCACCTTGTCCTACACCTACTACCCGGTGCGCGATCCGGCGCCGAAGCCGGTGGCTTCAAGCGAACCGGCACCGCGCAAGGGCAATCTCTGACAGCAAACGCCGCAACAAAAACGACCGGGACACGCATCACCATCCCGGAGGGATCGAAACGGAGAGCGACAATGGCCACGGCGCACGTCAAGCACCACGACTATCATCTCGTCGATCCGAGCCCCTGGCCGTTCGTCGGCTCGGTGTCGGCGTTCGTCATGGCGCTCGGCGCGGTGGCGTGGATGCACAACATGTTTCAGGGCGCAGCGATCGTGTTCGGCGTCGGCCTGATCGGCGTGCTCTACACCATGGCGAGCTGGTGGAGCGATGTGATCCGCGAGGCCGAGTATCAGCACGACCACACCCGCGTGGTGCAGCTCAGTCACCGTTACGGCATGATCCTGTTCATCGCCTCGGAGGTGATGTTCTTCGTCGCCTGGTTCTGGGCCTACTTCAATGCGGCGCTGTTCCCGGCCGATCCGGTCCACGCCGTCCGCGCCGAGCTGTTCGGCGGGGTGTGGCCGCCGAAGGGCATCGAGACCTTCGATCCTTGGCATTTGCCGCTGCTCAACACCCTGATCCTGTTGACCTCCGGCACCACGGTCACCTGGGCCCATCACGCGTTGCTGCACGGCGATCGCAAGGGCCTGAAGCAGGGGCTGATCTGCACCATCCTGCTCGGCGCGACGTTCTCCTGCGTGCAGGTTTACGAGTACACCCACGCCACCTTCTCGTTCGCCGGCAACGTCTACGGCGCCACCTTCTTCATGGCGACTGGCTTCCATGGCTTCCACGTGCTGGTCGGCACCATCTTCCTGCTGGTGTGCCTGATCCGCGCCTATGCCGGTCACTTCACGCCGAAGCAGCATCTCGGCTTCGAGTTTGCCGCCTGGTACTGGCATTTCGTCGACGTGGTGTGGCTGTTCCTGTTCGTCTGCATCTACGTCTGGGGCCATGGCGCCTCGACCATGGCGCACGGCGGCTGAGCCGGGCCGATCGCAGAAGGCGGCTTGCACGGCCGCCCACCGTACTTTCAAGGCTGAACGATGATGAGCCGACACCAATCCGTCATGGCGAGGAGCGAAGCGACGAAGCAATCCAGGAACGCCAGGCACCGGGGCCTGGATTGCTTCGCCTTCGGCTCGCAATGACGGAGCGGATTGACCAGGCTCCCACCGTTCTGCGGAGTGCGCTGCGCGGCGTGGCCTGCCGTTGTCCGCGCTGCGGCGAGGGGCGGCTGTATGCCGGATTCCTGACGCTGGCGCCGCGCTGCGAGGTTTGCGATCTCGACTTCGGCTTCACCGACGTCGGCGACGGCGCGGCGGTCTTCACCATCCTGGTCGGCGGCGCGATCGTGGTGCTGTGTGCGCTGATCGTCGAAGTCAAATATCAACCGCCGTTCTGGCTGCACGCCGCGCTGTGGCTGCCGTTGGTGTTGATCACCACGCTTTTGCCGCTGCGCTCCATCAAGGCACTGCTGATCGCACTGCAATTCCACCATAAGGCGCAGGAGGGCCGACTCGTCGGCCGCGAACCGCAATGACATCGGCTGCGGCGCACCGGCGCGGTATCGCCGGGATGAGCCTGATCGCATTGACGATGGTGGCGGTACTGCTGTCGCTGGGGATCTGGCAATTGCAGCGGCGGGACGAGAAGCATCGGTTGATCGCAGCCCTGCACCAGCGGCTTGCCGCCGAGCCGGTGGCGCTGCCCGCCGCGCGCGACTGGCCGTCGCTCGATCCGGTCGACGATGAATTCCGCCGCGTCCGCTTTGCCGCGACCTATCTGAAGCTTCCGGACGCGATGGTGTATTCGTCGGGCTCGGCGGTGCGCGACGACATCGCCGGACCCGGCACCTGGGCGTTCCTGCCGGCACGGTTGCCGGATGGCCGCACGATTGTGATCAATGCCGGATTCGTCCCCAACACCATGCAGCAGCGCGGCACCGAGGATCGCGCGATCGCGCCGTTGCTCACCGGCGAGCCGGCGACGCTGACCGGCTATTTGCGGTTTCCCGAGCACCCCGGCCTGTTCGCCGCTTCGCCTAACGTCGACAAGCGACTCTGGTTCACCCGCGACGTCCCGGCGATGGCCGCCGCGCTCGGTTGGGACCGACCGGCCGAACTGGCGCCGTTCTACGTCGATTTGGAAGCGCCGGTACCCGCGAGCGGCGTGCCGAAGCCTGGGCCGCTGGGCGTACATCTGCGCGACAACCATCTGCAATACGCGATCACCTGGTTTGGCCTGGCGCTGGCGGTTGCGGTCGCATTCGTGTTCTGGCTGCACGGCCAGCGGCGGCGTTCCGCCCCCGTGCCCGGTTGACGCCGCGGGCTTGGCCGGCTCCCGGCATATCGTGTAGGATCTCCTGCAAGCATTGGTCCGGTTCAGTCCTTGTGGGCCCAGGAGCCACCTCATGCCGTCAAGCTATAGCTACTCGGTCATTCTCGAGCCCCAGGAAGGCGGCGGTTTCACGGTGCTCGTCCCGGCGCTTCCAGAGGTCGTGACGGAGGGGGACACCGAGCAGGAAGCGCTGGCTAACGCCGAGGAGGCGATCCGTGCAGTCCTCGCCTACCGACGGGACCAGGGAAGGGCGCCTCCATCCGATGCCCATCCCGAAATTCGCTACGTGACCGTAGCTGCCTGACATGGGCGACGGCCGGCTGCCAGTCATCGGCGGCAGGCGGGTGATCCAGGCGCTCATGAGAACGGGTTTTGTCGTCGATCGGATCGTTGGCAGCCACCATGTTCTGGTCTATCCGGGCGATCCGGCGCGCACCGTGACGGTTCCGGTCCATGCAGGACGAGATCTGAAGCCGGGCACGCTGCGATCGATTATCCGGCAGACCGGGCTGACGGTGGAGGAGTTCAACGACCTTCTTTGAAGCGGCGTCACCCCTGCTGCATAGGGGGCAACGTGCAGCGACAATGTCCCGTTGCCGGTCAGAGCCACGATCGGGGGGCTTCTCCGCGGGCAGCGATTTCCCCTGCGCCTCAAACTCCTTTATGGTGAGGCCGATTTCACCCGCGCGTGAGACTGAACTCGATCAATATCAAAGGCTTGGGCGTTAGGCCGGGCCTTTGGAGGCACCCTTGACGACCTATGTTTCGACCCGGGGCGATGCCCCGCGCCTCGGCTTTTGCGACGTGATGCTGACCGGGCTCGCCCGCGACGGCGGGCTTTACATCCCTGAAGTCTGGCCGCAGCTCACCCCCGACACCATTACCAGCCTGTTCGGCCGGCCGTATTGGGAGGTCGCCGTCGAGGTGATCCGGCCGTTCGTCGCCGGCGAGATTTCCGACGCCGAACTCGGCCGCATGGCCAACGAGGCCTACGCCACCTTCCGCCATCCCGCGGTGGTGCCGCTGCGCCAGACCGGCCCGAGCCAGTTCGTGCTCGAGCTGTTCCACGGCCCGACGCTGGCGTTCAAGGACGTCGCGATGCAGCTTCTGTCGCGGCTGATGGATCATGTGCTGGAGAAGCGCAAGCAGCGCACCACCATCGTGGTGGCGACCTCCGGCGACACCGGCGGTGCCGCGGTCGACGCCTTCGCCAACCTGAACAATGTCGACCTCGTCGTGCTGTTTCCGCACGGCCGGATCTCCGACGTGCAGCGGATGATGATGACGACGTCCGGCGCGTCGAACGTGCATCCGTTGGCGATCGAAGGCCATTTCGACGATTGTCAGGCGATCGTGAAGGCGCTGTTCAATCACCACAAATTCCGCGATCAGGTGGCGCTGTCCGGCGTCAACTCGATCAATTGGGCGCGGATCGTCGCGCAGGTGGTGTACTATTTCACCAGCGCGGTGGCGCTCGGCGCGCCCAACCGGCTGGTCGACTTCACCGTGCCGACCGGCAATTTCGGCGACATCTTCGCCGGCTACGTCGCCAAGAAGATGGGCCTGCCGGTACGCCGGCTGAAGATCGCCGCCAACGTCAACGACATTCTCGTCCGCACCCTGAAGACCGGGATCTACGAGGTCCGCGAGGTTCATGCCACCCGTTCGCCGTCGATGGACATCCAGGTGTCGTCGAATTTCGAGCGATTGCTGTTCGAAGCCTCCGGCCGCGACGCCGCGCTGATTCGCTCGCTGATGGGTTCGCTGCATCAGTCCGGCCGCTTCGTGCTGCCGGATGCGGTGCTGGCCGCGGTGCGCGACGAATTCGATGCCGGTCGCGCCGACGAGGCGGAAACCGAATCCGCGATTCGTGCCGCCTGGCGCGAGGCCGGTGACCTGATCGACCCGCACACCGCGGTGGCGCTGGCGGTGGCCGACCGCGACACCACCGATTCGACCGTGCCGAACATCGTGCTGTCGACTGCCCACGCCGCAAAGTTCCCGGACGCGGTCGAAGCCGCCTGCGGCATCCGGCCGGAGCTGCCGGCCTGGCTCGACGGGCTGATGAGCAAGCCGGAATCGATCAAGATCATGCCGCGCGATCCGGTCGCGATCGAACGTCACGTGCTGGCGGTCAGCCGTGCCGCCAAGCAAGGAGCAGCCGGATGACCGTCGAAGTCAGCAAACTTCCTTCTGGCCTGACGGTGGTCACCGACACCATGCCGCATCTCGAGACGGCCTCGCTCGGGGTCTGGACCGGGGTCGGCGGCCGCGACGAAAAGCCCGACGAACACGGCATTTCGCATCTGCTGGAGCACATGGCGTTCAAGGGCACCACGCGCCGCAGCTCGCGCGAGATCGCCGAGGAGATCGAGGCGGTGGGCGGCGATCTCAACGCCGGCACTTCGACCGAGACCACGGCGTATTACGCGCGGGTGATGAAGGCCGATGTGCCGCTGGCGCTCGACGTGTTGTCCGACATCCTCGCCAATCCGTCGTTCGAGGCCGAAGAGCTCGAACGCGAGAAGAGCGTGATCGTGCAGGAGATCGGTGCCTCGCAGGATACGCCCGACGACGTCGTGTTCGAGTACCTCAACGAGCTGTGCTACCCGGAGCAGCCGATCGGCCGGTCTCTGCTCGGCACTGCCAAGACGCTGAAGAACTTCAGCCGCGAGAAGCTGCAATCCTACCTGTCGACGCATTATCGCGGGCCCGACATGGTGGTGGCGGCGGCCGGCGCGGTCGATCACGCCCGCATCGTCGAAGAGGTGTCGCACCGCTTCGCCAGTTTCGACGCCACGCCGGCACCGAAGCCGCAGCCTGCAATGTTCGGGGCCGGCGGCTCCCGCGTGGTGCATCGCGATCTCGAACAGGCGCATCTGACGCTGGCGCTGGAGGGGTTGCCGCAAGGCGCGCCGACGCTGTTCAGTATGCAGGTGTTCACCAATATCCTCGGCGGCGGAATGTCGTCGCGGCTGTTCCAGGAGGTGCGGGAAAAGCGCGGGCTGTGCTACTCGATCTACACCTTCCACGCGCCCTACAGCGATACCGGATTCTTCGGGCTCTACACCGGCACTGATCCGGCCGATGCGCCGGAGATGATGGAAGTGATCGTGGACGTCATCAATGACGCGGTCGACACCCTGACGGATGCGGAAATCTCCCGAGCCAAGGCCCAGATGAAGGCCGGGCTGCTGATGGCGCTGGAGAGCTGTTCGTCGCGTGCCGAACAGCTCGCGCGTCACATCCTGGCCTACGGACGGCCTTTGCCGGTCGACGAGCTGGTCGGGCGGATCGACGCCGTCACCATCGACACCGCGCGCGAGGCGGGCCGCACACTGCTGTCGCGCAGCCGGCCGGCGGTGGTGGCGCTCGGCAGCGGCCGCGGCCTCGACAGGGCGGTCGGGTTCGCTGAAGGCTTGACACAATCCAAGGCCAAGACGTCCTATCATTGAGGTGACGCCGCGGCTGCGGCGTTCGGGGCCCGGCGATCCCGCGGGCCGGGAGTGTCGTCGATGGCGCTGTTTCGCATGCCGTCCGTCGGACCCGCCGCTCTGGCGCCGCGTGGCAACGGGTTGCTGCTGCGCGCCCCGCAGATGGCGGATTTTCCGCAATGGGCCGAGCTGCGCGAATACAGTCGGGCTTATCTGACGCCTTGGGAGCCGATCTGGCCGTCCGATGATTTGACGCGCTCCGGCTTTCGTCGCCGGTTGCGGCGCTACGCCGAGGATATTGCTGCCGACCGCTCCTATCCGTTTCTGGTGTTTCGGGAGGAGGACGGCCATTTGGTCGGCGGCGTCACCGTCGCCAATGTCCGCCGCGGCATCGTCCAGGCCGGCACCATCGGCTACTGGATCGGTCAGCCGTTCGGCCGACAGGGCTACATGACGGCTGCGTTGCGCGTGCTGCTGCCGACGCTGTTCGGCGAGCTCAATTTGCACCGCGTCGAGGCCGCCTGCATCCCCACCAATGCCCCGTCGATCCGGGTGCTGGAAAAATGCGGCTTCACCCGCGACGGATTGGCGCGGCGCTATCTGTGCATCAACGGCGTCTGGCAGGACCATCTGCTGTTCGGCCTGCTGCACGAGGATTTCCGCGGTTGATGCGGCTCGGCAGCGAACACCTGCGGCCTTTGGTTCGCCTGCATTGCTTTGCTATAACCCCGGCGGTCGAAACGGATTGCAGCCGGGTAGGGTGAATGGTTCAGGAGATTGAACGGGCGGCGACGCGGCGCCGGGCTTTGCGTGCGGTGCAGGTCACTGTCGCGGTGGCGATCTGCGGTGCGGTGATGGCGGCGACCCCGGCGTGGTCGCAGTCGATTACCGATCGTTTCAAGAGCCTGTTCGGCGGCTCTTCGGAGCAAGAGCCACCGCCGAATGTCTCGGGCGGTCCGCCGGTCGAGAGCCAGCTCACCTGTCCGTCGGTAACGGTGCGCTCCGGCGCCTCGACCTATGCGATCGGACTGCCGGGCAAGGAAGCGGCCGGAGCCGATCTTCGCTATCAGGCGGTGATCAGCCGCACAGCGCGCGAATGCAACCTCAACGGCGGCATCGTCACTGCCAAGATCGGCATCCAGGGTCGGATTATCGCCGGCCCGGCCGGGGCGCCGACCTCGGTCGATGTGCCGCTGCGCGTCGCGGTGGTGCAGGAAGGCGTATCGCCGAAGACGATCTTCACCAAGGCATATCGCACCAGCGTGTCGATGCAGCCGGACGGCAGTGTGCCGTTCAGCCTGGTGGCCGAGGACGTCGCCTATCCGGCGCCATCGGTCTCCGACAACGATGCCTATGTGTTTTATGTCGGCTTCGATCCGCAGGCGCTGAAGCCGGAGCCGCGAAGCAGGCGGAAGTAAGCGAGACGCCGCCCTTCACGTTCCCCGGAGGGGGAGGGGTGCTCGCGCACCGAGCGGGGTGGGTTGGTGAGAACACCGAGAGGCATGCCCGCGCCTGTTCCGGCGGGCTCGTTCCGCGCGTTAGAGCAGTTCTTCTTTTCATCGAATCAGAGTTGATCCGCACCGCCTGCCACACGCACAACCTCATGGTGAGGAGGCGCGTAGCGCCGTCTCGAACCATGTGACGCACGGAATGCGTTGCCCCATCCTTCGAGACGCCCGGCTTCGCCGGGCTCCTCGGGATGAGGGCTCAGTGCCTTCGGAAAGGTCGGATCGTTTCAATCAAACGATGAACCGCTCTAAATCCAGGATCGCCGGATTCGTGGCTCACCCTCACCCCCCGCCCAGCATCCTGCCCCGCAGGCGGCTGGTCGACCTTTCCTCTCCACGGGATGGCGGAGACGATCGGCAAATCAAACGAAAAAGGCCGGCGCGATCGCTCGCGCCGGCCTTTGATTGGGTCGAGGAGGCGTCGGCTCAGTTGAGCTTGCCGCGGACTTCCTGGATGCCCTTGGTGAGCAGCTCGTCGGCGAGGTTGCCCTTGACCGATTCGGACAGGATTCGCGAGGCCGCAGCCACCGCGGCCTCGGCGGCCGCCGCGCGGACGTCGGCGAGCGCCTGGGCTTCGGCGAGAGCGATCTTGCTTTCCGCGCTCTTGGTGCGGCGAGCGACGAAGTCTTCCAGCTTGGCCTTGGCTTCCGCCGCGATCCGTTCGGCGTCAGCCTTGGCGCTTTCGACGATCGCCTGCGCTTCGCGTTCGGCCGAGGCACGGCGCGCCCGATAGTCGGCGAGCAGCTTGGCGGCCTCGTCCTTCAGCTTGCGCGCTTCGTCCAGTTCCGCCTTGATCCGGTCCCGACGCTTGTCCAGCGCCTGCAGAACGGTGCGATGCACGCCCAGATAGGCGAACACGCCGAGCAGAATGACGAACGAAATCGCGACCCAGGTTTCTGCTTCTGCGAAGATTGCCATCAGCTCAGCCCTTCAACGAAGCATCGACCGCGCCGTCCACCGCCTTGCCGTCCGGCGTGACGCCGGCGAGCTGCTGGACGATCGCCGAAGCGGCGTCCGACGCGATGTTGCGCACGTTACCCATCGCCGCCGCACGGGTGGCCGCGATGGTCTTTTCGGCGTCGGCGAGCTTCGCCGCGAGCCGCTGTTCCAGAGTCTTCCGCTCGGCGTCCGCCTGCGCGTTGAGCTTCTCGCGGGTTTCGGCACCGATCGCCTGGGCCCGGGCGCGGGCATCGGCGAGTTCGGCCTCGTAGGCTTTCAGCGCGTCGTCCGCCTCGCCCTTCAGCTTCTGCGCCGCCGCCAGATCGCCGTCGATGGTCTTCTGCCGCTCTTCGATCACACCGCCGACGCGCGGCAGTGCGATCTTGGAAACGATCAGGTAGAGCGCAACGAATGCGATCGCCAGCGACACCAGTTGCGAGGCAAAGGTTTCCTGCTGGAAGGGCGGGAACGGCGCCTTGTGGCCTCCGTCCGCTTCCGTGTGGGCAGTGCTGCCCTTGGCGTCGCCATGACCTTGAGCCACGGGCTTCTCCTGTTCGGCCGGTCGCGACCCCGGAAGGTCAGGACCGGATTTTGGATCTTAGAGGGCGAACAGCAGCAGCAGCGCGATCAGCAGCGAGAAGATGCCGAGCGCTTCGGTCACCGCGAAGCCGAAAATCAGGTTGCCGAACTGACCCTGGGCAGCCGACGGATTGCGCACCGCAGCGGCGAGGTAGTTGCCGAAGATGATGCCCACGCCAGCGCCAGCGCCGCCCATGCCAATGCAGGCAATACCAGCGCCAATGTACTTCGCGGCAATCGGATCCATGTAACGAACTCCTGTTGGGGTTGGGTGTAGACGTTTGCGAGTGGGTCTTTAGTGGCCCGGATGAATTGCATCGTTGAGATAGATGCAAGTCAGAATGGCGAACACATAGGCCTGCAGGAACGCGACCAGCAGTTCGAGCGCGGTCAGCGCGATGGTCAGGCCGAGCGGCAGCACGGCGCCGAACCAGCCGACGACGCCGAGCGCGCCGAGCATCGCCACGAAGCTCGCGAACACCTTCAGCGCGATGTGGCCCGCCAGCATGTTGGCGAACAGACGCACGGAGTGCGAGACCGGCTTGAGGAAGAACGAGATCACTTCGATGAAGACGACCAGCGGCAGGATGTAGATCGGCACGCCGGACGGAACGAACAGCTTGAAGAACTTCAGCCCGTTCTTCGAGAACCCGTAGATCAGCACCGTGAAGAACACCAGCAGCGCCAGCGCGACGGTGACGATGAGATGGCTCGACACCGTGAAGGTGTAGGGCACGATGCCGATCAGGTTCGACACCGCGATGAACATGAACAGCGAGAACACCAGCGGGAAGAACTTCAGCCCTTCCTTGCCGGCCGTCGACCGGATCATGTTGGCGACGAATTCGTAGGACAGCTCCGCGATCGACTGGAACCGGCCCGGCACCAATTGGCGGCCCGGCACCAGCATCAGGATGGCGATCAGCGCCACCGTGCCGAACATGTAGGCCGACGAATTGGTGAACGCGATTTCTTGTCCGCCAACGTGACCGAGGGTGAAGAGCTTGGTGATCTGGAACTGATGGATCGGATCGGCGGCCATTCGTCTCTCAGTCTGTCGGTGTCGCGAGCTTGCGCGGGATTCGAACGATCGGTGCGCCTTGGATCCCGTTCAGAGCCGCTCGGACTGCTTCGCCATCACGCCCGCTGCCCGCATCACATTGATCACGCCGGCGGTGAAGCCGAGCAGCGAAAACACGATGAGGCCCCAGGGCGAGGTCGACAACAAACGATCGAAACCCCAGCCGAGAGCCGCTCCGCCGAGAACACCCGCAATCAATTCCGAGGAAAGCCGAAATCCGAGCGCCATTGCCGAGGCCTTGGCATGTCCGGTTTCACTTTCTGTTTCGGATTGATCCGTCTGGAGTTTTCGGCCTGCCCGAGAATGGGCCAACCGTTGCTCCAGGCTTCCGAGCCGTGCGGAAAGCGCAGCCTCCTCGGGCGATCCGTCGCGCGTTCCATGCGCTCGTCGGCTGCTGTCGTGCGTGTCGTCCGCCATGTCGTGGAGACCCGAACTAGCTGCCGCTAACGATGAAATAACGCCCCAGAAACCCTTAAAAGCCGCGCGGACCATACTGACCGCCTGTAGGCAAGTCAAGATTCGGTCGCAGCCTCTTAGGGCGTTGTTTTGGCTGATTTTATTGAGGATTTGCGAGTCCGTGCGATAACTTGTCCGCAGTGCATTTGCGGCGCTGCGCCATGATCCGGCTTGCACGGCGGGAATGGCTCTGATCCGATGCCGCGGCTTCCGGCAAGCCGTTCGCAGTGGCTCGGCGGAAGACCCTCGCCATCGGAGACCATATGTCGCGCCGGATCGACTACTACTTCTCGTTTCAATCGCCCTGGGCCTATATCGGCCACCAGCCGTTGCGGCGGCTGGTCGAGACCTACGAGCTGCAGCTCGCCTACAAGCCGGTGCTGCTCACCGGCCTGTTCTCCGAGACCGGAGGTATGCCGCTGGCGAAGCGCCACCCGGCGCGGCAGCGTTATCGTCTGGTCGAGTTGCAGCGCTGGCGCGACAAGCGCGGGCTCGACTTCAAATTGTGGCCGAAACACTGGCCGTTCGACGCTCGATTGGCGGACAGCGTGGTGATCGCGGCGCTCGCCGCCGGGCTCGATCCCGAGCCGTATCTGCAGCGTGCTTATGCCGCGGTGTGGCAGCAGGAGCTCGACCTGGCGCAGCCGGCGGTGCTGGCCGAGCTCGCCGATGCGGCCGGCCTGCCCGGGGAGAAGCTGGTGGCGCATGCAGGCTCGGACCAGATTCGCGCCGCCTATGAGCAGAACCGGCTGGATGCGATCGCGGCCGACGTGTTCGGGTCGCCGGCCTATGTGCTCGACGGCGAGGTGTTCTGGGGGCAGGACCGGATCGAACTGCTCGAGGATGCGTTGAAATCCGGCCGTAGCCCGTACCGTCCGGCGCGCTGAGGCCCCATATAGGCCGAGGCTCCGCTGCAGACGGGGCTTCATCCGAGAGGCGGAGCATTTCCGATGAGCTTTGCACCTTTGGCCGCGATCTCGCCCGGCCGCGCGCGGCGCGGCCCCCGCATCGCAGCGCTGACCTTGCTGCTCGCGGTCGGCAGCGCCGGCGGCACATGGGCCGAAACCCCGTTGCCGGACAGCGAGAATGGTCGTTACACCTTTACGCCTTCTGCGGAAGGCGTGGTGCGGCTCGACACCCGCACCGGCAAGGTTTCGACCTGCACCGACAAGGGCAGCGGCTGGGCCTGCTATGCGATTGCCGATGAGCGCGCCGCATTCGATGCCGAGACCGGGCGGCTGCAGGCCGAGATCGATCGGCTGAAGCAGGAGGCCGGCGCGCTCCGCGCCGCCAACGACAGCCTGAAAGCGCAGCTCGCCAGTGCCGGCCAGCCCGGCGGCAAGACCGATGAGGCGCTGCCCAAGAGCGACAAGCTGCCCCAGCCGCAGATCACCGAGAAAGATGGCCAGCGCAAACTGGAAATCCCGCTGCCGAGCGACCAGGACGTCAATCGGGTGATGGGCTTCCTCGAACGCGCCTGGCGGCGCCTGGTCGAGACGGCAAACCGGCTGCAAAAAGACTTCAGCGGCGACAAGATCTGACCGGCCGCGATGCGAGGTCTTCGATGAGTTCATCCCGCACCCTGAGCCGCGCACCGCTGGCGCGCGCGACCGCCACTACCGTGGCCTCGTCGGTGCTGACGGTGCAGACCGGCGGCACCGGATTCACCGATATCACCCGTGAAGTCGCTGCATTCGTTGCCGAGGCGCGGGCCAAAGACGGCGGCGTCACGGTGTTCGTGCGTCACACCTCGGCGTCGCTGACGATTCAGGAGAACGCCGATCCGACGGTGCTGGCCGATCTTGCCACGGTGCTGAACAAGCTCGCGCCGGAGAATGCCGGCTGGCGGCACGACACCGAGGGGCCGGACGACATGCCGGCCCACGTCAAGACCATGCTGACGTCGGTGTCGCTACAGATCCCGGTGTTGCAGGGCCGGCTCGCGCTCGGCACCTGGCAGGGCGTCTATCTGGTCGAGCACCGTGCCAGGCCCCACCGCCGCGAGGTCGTGCTGCAGTTCATCGGCACGACGGTGTAGTCTGTCTTCTCGCCGGCTTCGTCGCTTCGCTCCTCGCAATCGCGGTGTGGCGGATTCCGGCGTTCCAAAACAAACGGCCGCGGATCGCTCCGCGGCCGTTGTTATTTGGCTGGTCCGGCGCAGGTGCCGGACCGCTGATCATCAGGTCTTGCTGATGTCGACGTTCTTGGTCTCCGGCAGGAAGATCAGGCCGACCACCACGGTGATCGACGCGAACACGATCGGGTACCACAGGCCGGCGTAGATATCGCCGGTCGAGGCGACGATCGCGAACGCGGTCGCCGGCAGCAGGCCGCCGAACCAGCCGTTGCCGATGTGATAGGGCAGCGACATCGAGGTGTAGCGGATCCGGGTCGGGAACAGCTCCACCAGCAGCGCCGCGATCGGCCCGTAGACCATGGTGACGAACAGCACCAGAACGAACAGCAGTCCGATCACTGCGGCGACGTTGGCTTTGAAGATGTCGAACGGATGCGACATCTTGATGATCTCGGGGTTGCCGGCCTTCGGGTAGCCGGCCTCCTGGACCGCCGCCAGCACCTGCGGATTGGAGGTCTTGGCGTCGGTGTAGGGCACCTCCTTGTCGTTCACCAGAACCTTGACGCCGGAGCCGGCCGGTCCACTGACGGTCGAGTACTTGACCGACGATTTCGACAGGAAGTCGCGCGCAGTGTCGCAAGGTGCGCTGAACACCCGGGTGCCGACCGGATTGAACAGGTCACCGCAGCCCGCCGGGTCGGCGACGACCTGGACCTTGACGGTCTCGACCGCTCGTTCCAGTGCCGGGTTGGCGTAGGTGGTGATCATCCGGAAGATCGGGAAGAACGACAGCGCCGCGATCAGGCAGCCGACCAGAATGATGGGCTTGCGGCCGATCTTGTCCGACAGCCAGCCGAAGATGATGAAGAAGCCGGTGCCGAGCAGCAGCGACCATGCGATCAGCAGGTTCGAGGTGTAGCCGTCGACCTTCAGGATCGATTGCAGGAAGAACAGCGCGTAGAACTGGCCGGTGTACCAGACCACGCCCTGGCCCATCACCGCGCCGAGCAGCGCGATCAGGACGATCTTGGCGTTGCCCCAGTTGGCGAAGGCTTCGGTCAGCGGCGCTTTCGAGCTCTTGCCTTCCTCCTTCATCTTCTTGAACACCGGCGACTCGTTCAGCCGGAGCCGGATCCAGACCGAGACGCCGAGCAGCAGTACCGAGACCAGGAACGGGATTCGCCAGCCCCAGTCGGCGAACGCGGCCTCGCCGACAATGCTTCGTGTCGCGAGGATGACCATCAGCGACATGAACAGGCCGAGCGTCGCTGTGGTCTGAATGAACGAGGTGTAGTAGCCGCGCTTGCCGGGCGGAGCATGCTCGGCCACGTAGGTCGCGGCGCCGCCGTATTCGCCGCCGAGGGCGAGGCCTTGCAGCAGGCGGAGGCTGATCAGGATGATCGGCGCGGCGATGCCGATCGTTGCCGCATTCGGCAAGAGGCCGACGATGAAGGTCGACAGGCCCATGATCAGGATGGTGACAAGGAAGGTATATTTGCGGCCAACGATGTCGCCGACCCGGCCGAACACGATCGCGCCGAACGGACGGACCAGGAAGCCGGCGGCGAAGGCCAGCAGCGCGAAGATGTCCCGGGTGGCCGGCGGATAGGCGCTGAAGAACTGAGCGCCGATGATCGCGGCCAGCGAGCCGTACAGATAAAAATCATACCATTCGAAAACGGTGCCGAGCGAAGATGCGAGAATGACGAAGCGCTCATCGCGGGTCATTCCGCCCGAACGCTTGCTCGTCGCGGCAAGTGTAGCCATCAGAGGGTGCCTCCCTGGGTTGTTTCGAGGGCTATGTTGTTGTTTTTATTGAGACCGGCCGCGCCTTTGCGGCGCAGGGTCATCGTGCGTCAGTGTACGCTAGCACCGCTGCCGCCCTGCGGCATTACGACTTTCGACGCCGAAAACCCGCATAGTTGCGCTTGCTCAATGTTTTCGGCTGCGTGTGAGGGCATGATGGTATGGACAAGGCAGTAACGTCCGCCTTGCCAGCCGTCCAGCACAGGGCGACACTTGCCTCCCCATCTTGCCATCGGTTCGCTAAGGCGAGCCGGGAGCGGTGATGGTTTGGTTCCAGCTTGCGAGTAAGGGACATCATGAGCACCCCCGCCAGCACGCATTTGATCATTGCCGATGACCACCCGTTGTTCCGCGATGCGCTCCGTTTGGCGGTCGCGAGCGTGGTCTCGGCGGCGAAGATAGACGAGGTCGGGTCGTTCGAGGATCTGACGGCGATGCTCGAGCGCGAGGGCGATGTCGACCTGGTGCTGCTCGACCTGAAGATGCCGGGGATCAGCGGTTTCTCCGGGCTGATCTATCTGCGGGCGCAATACCCGGCGATCCCGGTGGTGGTCGTGTCCGCCAGCGACGACGTCGAGACCATCCGCCGCTCGCTGGATTTCGGCGCCTCCGGCTTCGTGCCGAAGCGGTTCGGCGTCGAGAAGCTCGGCGAGGCGATCCTGCGGGTGCTGGACGGCGACGTCTGGGTGCCGCCGGATGTCGACCTGTCGGCGGCGGCCGATCCCGAGACCTCCAAGCTTCGCGACCGGCTGGTGACGTTGACGCCGCAGCAGGTCCGGGTGCTGATGATGCTGTCCGAAGGCCTGCTCAACAAGCAGATCGCCTATGAGCTCGGCGTCTCGGAAGCCACCATCAAGGCCCACGTCTCGGCGATCCTGCAGAAGCTCGGGGTCGAAAGCCGCACCCAGGCGGTGATCGCCGCCGCCAAGATCTCCGGCAGCCAGTGGCGCCAGGAAGAACCGATCGCGTCGTAAAGTCAGTCGTTTTGTACGACTGAAAAAGCCTTTCCCTCATGGTGAGGAGGCGCGAAGCGCCGTCTCGAATCATGAGGCGGCACTGTCTTGCCTCCCAGCTCATCCTTCGAGACGGCGCGCCGCGCGGTCTCCTCAGGTTGAGGTCCGTGTGCCGGGATAAGTGATCACTCCGCCGCCGCCACCGACTGCTGGGCGTGCCACTGGCTCAGCAGCGCGCGCAGCGAGGCGGCCTTCACCGGCTTGTTCAGCACCGCGATCTCTTCCTGACGCGCGGAGGCGCGGACCCCGGGGCTGCGGTCGGCGGTGATCAGGATCGCCGGGATGCTCTGGCCGAAGCGCTGGCGGATCTCGCGGATCGCGGCGATGCCGTTGCCGCGGTCGAGGTGGTAGTCGACCAACAGGCCGGTGACGCGGTGCTCGCTGCTCTCGATCGCCCGGATCGCGGCTTCCGGATCGGCGACCGCGATCACCTTGGCGTCCCAGGTGGTCAGCAGCGTCTTCATGCCGTCGAGGATCGCCGGATCGTTCTCGATGCACACCACCAGCATGCCGCTCATCGAGGCGCGTGACAGCGGCGTCGCGCTGGTCACCGCCGCGGTGTGGTTGACCACTTCGGCGACCGGGACCGTCACCGAGAAGCAGGAGCCGCCGCCGCGATTGGAATCGAGCGCAATGCCGTGGTCGAGCACCCGCGCCAGCCGCTCGACGATCGACAGCCCGAGGCCGAGACCGCGGGCGATCCGCGCGCCCTGTTCGAGCCGGTGGAACTCCTTGAAGATCTCGCCGCGCTTGAGGATCGGCACGCCGACGCCGGTGTCGTAGATGCCGATCCGGAGCGACGGCCCCTGACGCCGGCAGCCGACCAGCACCCGGCCCTGCGGGGTGTATTTGATCGCGTTGGAGATCAGGTTCTGCAGCAGCCGCCGCAGCATCAGCCGGTCCGACCGGACCGGCAGCGAACACGGCACGAAGGTCAGATCCAGCCCCTTGGCGCGCGCGGTCGGGGCGAATTCGATCTCCAGCGATCGCATCAGATCGCCGATCACGAAGTTCGACAGCGACGGCGTCATCGCGCCGGCGTCGAGCCGGGAGATGTCGAGCAGCGCGCCGATGATTTCCTCGATCGCCTGCAGCGATTCGTCGATATTCTCGACCAGCCGGGAGTCTTCGCCGCCGTTCTGGCGCTCCACCAGGCTGGTGGCGTAAAGCCGTGCCGCGTTGAGCGGCTGCAGGATGTCGTGGCTGGCGGCGGCGAGGAAGCGGGTCTTGGAGATGTTGGCTTCTTCGGCCGTGCTCTTGGCCAAGGCGAGCTGCGAATTCAGCCGGGTCAGCTCCTCGGTGCGTTCACGCACCCGGCGTTCCAGCGTGGCGTTGGCCCGCTCCAGCGCCTCGGCGGCTTCGAAACTCGGGGTGACGTCGGAGAAGGTGATCACCAGCCCGCCGTCGGGCATCCGGTTGGCGCGGACCTCGACCACCAGATGGCGGTCCGGAAAGCGCTCGATGAACGGCTCGCCCTCGGTGGTGTAGGCCGCCATCCGCATCTGGGTGTGAGCTTCGGCGTCGGTCGGGGCGATGCTGTTGCTGGCGAGGAATTCCAGGATTTCGATCAGCGGAATGCCGATCTGGATGATGTGCGGCGGCAGCCCGAGGATCTCGCCGAACTGCCGGTTCGAGCAGATCAGTTGCAGCTCGGGATTGAACACCGCGATGCCCTGCCGGACGTGGTTGAGCGCGGTCTGCAGGATCTCGCGGTTGAAATGCAGCGCCGCGTGGGAGTCGTCGAGCAGCTTCAGCGCCGCTTCCGCCGACACCGTGCGCTTGCGGAGCAGCAGCGACAGCACCAGCCGCGACGACGCCGCGCCGATCGACGAGGCGATCAGATGCTCGGCGTGCTTGAGCAGCTCGAAATCCGCCGGCGCGGCCGGATCGAGCGTGATGCGGCGGCCGGTGGCGAAGCTGCGGAACGAGTCCCGGGCGCGCTCCGGGCCGAGATATTGCGACACTGCGCCGACGATGTCCTGCACCGTGACGGTGGTGCGCCAGCGCCGGAACGCCGGCGTCATCGGCGTCAACGCGTCGGGCACGAACACTTCGGCCTGCAGCCGCTCGATCGACGATGGTTGCCGCAGCAGCGACAGCACGATGTAGGCGACAAGATTGAGTGACAGGCTCCACAGCACCCCGTGCAGCAACGGCGGCAGGTCGGCTCCGAACAGCGCCTGCGGCCGCAGCGCCTCGATACCCCACGGGCCGTGCTGCAACAGCAGCAGCCCGGCGGTCGAGTTCTCCATGAAGCTCGGGATGAACAGCGTGTAGGCCCACACCACGAATCCGACCACGAGCCCGCCGATCGCGCCGCGTGCGGTGGCGCGGCGCCAGATCAGGCCGCCGAAGAATGCCGGGGCGAATTGCGCGATCGCCGCGAACGACAGCAATCCGATCGCAGCGAGCTGGGTGTTGCCGAGCGCCCGGTAGTACAGATAGGCCAGGATCAGAATCGCGAAAATCGCGACCCGCCGCACCGTCAGCAGGAAGCTGCCGAAATTGCGCTGCTCGTAGGGGCGCGGTGCGCCCTGGCGCTTCAGCACCAGCGGCATCACCAGATCGTTCGACACCATCACCGCCAGCGCCACGCATTCGACGATCACCATCGCGGTGGCGGCCGACAATCCGCCGATGAACACCGCGACGCTGAGCATCGGCGCGTTGGCTTCGATCGGCAGCGCCAGCACGTACATGTCGCTGTCGACCTTGCCGAACGGGAATTTGACCAGTCCGGCGAGCGCGATCGGAATTACGAACAGGTTGATTGCGACCAGATACAGCGGAAACAGCCAGCGGGCGCGGCCGACCTCGGCATCGTTGGAATTCTCGACCACGCTGACGTGAAATTGCCGTGGCAGCATCATGAAGGCGCAGAACGACAGCGCCGTCATGGTCAGGAAGTTGGCCGGCGAGGTCTGGTCGAGGGCGCGGACCGCCTCGGGCATCTGCATCGCCCTCTCGATCAGCGCAGACGGGCTGAACATCCAGAAGGTGACGAAGATTCCGGCGGCGAGAAACGCCACCAGCTTGACGATCGACTCGGTGGCGACCGCGAGCATCAGCCCGTGCTGATGTTCGGTGGCGCTGGCCTGCCGGGTGCCGAACAGCACGGTGAACACCGCCATCGCCATCGCCACGATCAGCGCAAGATCGCCGACGATCGGGATGTCGGCGATGTTGTGATTGTCGCCCAGGATGGTCTGGAGCGACGACGACACCGCTTTCAGTTGCAGCGCGATATAGGGCACCGAGCCGATGATGGCGATGATCGCCACCGCGGCGGCGACCTTCTGGCTCTTGCCGTAGCGTGCCGCGATGAAGTCGGCGATCGAGGTGATGTTCTGCGATTTAGCCAGCCGGATGACGCGGCGCAGCAGCGGCGCCGCGGCCACGACCAGCAGGATCGGGCCGAGATAGATGGCCAGAAAATCGAAGCTCGATCGACTGGCGAAACCGACCGAGCCGAAGAACGTCCAGGAGGTGCAGTAGATCGCCAGCGACAGCGGATAGATCAGGACGCCGGCACGTTCGCGCTGGCCTTGCGACAGCCGATCGCCCCAGCTCGCGACGTAGAACAGAAACCCGATGTAGGCGAGGGCGGCTGCGATCACGCCCCAGTCGTGCAGCATCGCGGTCGTGCTCCCTCGCGCCAGGCGGATGAACGGTCACCCCGCCCGGGCCGACAGAGGCCCGCGGGACGCGGTCGCCACTCTACCAAACTCGAAGGGGCGCCCGCGACAGGGATTTTCCCAGCCGCGGGCGCCCCCGCCGAAAACTCGTCACCGCGTCGCGCCAGCGATGCGGGATTACTCCGCTGCGATCGCCTTGGCGCCGAGCGGCAGGTCCAGATCGTTCCAGACCTGCACCAGCGCTTCCGCCAGCGCGTCGATCAGCTTGTCGTCGTGATACGGCGACGGCGTGATCCGCAGCCGCTCCAGGCCGCGGGCGACGGTCGGGTAGTTGATCGGCTGGATGTAGATGCCATGCTGATCGAGCAGCAGGTCGGACGCCTTCTTGCACTTCTCGGCATCGCCGACGAACACCGGCACGATGTGGGTGTCGGTCGGCATCACCGGAATGCCGGCGTTGTTCAGCACCGCCTTGACGCGGGCGGCGCGGTCCTGATGACGTTCGCGCTCCCAGGTCGAGGCGCGCAGGTGCTTGATCGCCGCAGTTGCCGCGGCGCAGATCGGCGGCGGCAGCGCGGTGGTGAAGATGAAGCCCGGCGCGTAGGACCGTACCGCGTCGATCACTTCGGTCTTGCCGGTGATGTAGCCGCCGAGGCAGCCGAACGCCTTGGCCAGGGTCGCTTCGATGATGTCGATGCGGGCCATCACGCCGTCACGCTCGGCGACGCCGGCACCGTG
The DNA here is from genome assembly GCF_010906995.1 of Rhodopseudomonas sp. WA056. Classification (NCBI taxonomy): domain Bacteria; kingdom Pseudomonadati; phylum Pseudomonadota; class Alphaproteobacteria; order Hyphomicrobiales; family Nitrobacteraceae; genus Rhodopseudomonas; species Rhodopseudomonas sp. WA056. The sequence goes on from NZ_QPFS01000001.1 coordinate 38,328, forward strand.
CGCGCCGTACATGCCGACCGCGTGCACCTCGTCGCAATAGGTCATCGCGTTGTACTTCTCGGCGAGGTCGCAGATCTTCGCCAGCGGGGCGGTGTCGCCGTCCATCGAGTACAGGCTCTCGAAGGCGATCAGCTTCGGCCGGTCCGGACCGGCGGCGATCAGCAGTTCCTCGAGATGCGCCGTATCGTTGTGGCGCCACACCACGCGCTCGCAACCCGACTGGCGGATGCCTTCGATCATCGAGTTGTGGTTCAGCGCGTCCGACAGGATCAGGCAATTCGGGATCAGCTTGCCGAGCGTCGACAGGCCGGTCTGGTTGGAGACGTAGCCCGAGGTGAACAGCAGTGCCGCTTCCTTGCCGTGCAGCGAAGCGATCTCCTGCTCGAGCTGTACCAGCGGATGATGCGTGCCGGCGATGTTGCGAGTGCCGCCGGCACCGGTCCCGATCCGGGTCGCAGTCTCGACCATGGCGCCGACCACCTTCGGGTGTTGGCCCATGCCCAAGTAATCGTTCGAACACCAGATCACGACATCGCGAGGTCCGGAGTTCGAATGCCAGGTGGCGTGTGGGAACCTGCCGGCCATCCGCTCGAGATCGGCGAACACCCGGTAACGACGCTCGTCGTGGAGGCGGGTGAGAGCGTCTTGAAAGAACTGATTGTACTGCATCGCGATGACCTGTTGGGGAGGCGGATCGAACGACAGAACGCCGTATCGGCCGGCGAACTATTTGAACTCTTCCATCACCGAAGTCGAGGCGCAAGTCGACCATCGAGCCGCGCCGGATGCGATCCATATCACTGCTTTCGCAGGTGATTGCTTGATGAAGATCAATGGTGCGGAAGGCGGCGTGGCGGCTTGTCCGGGAACACGCGGACAGCGGGGGGCGAAACCTCAAGTGGTCGTGAACCTCAGCACGCCATCGGAGAACGGTGCCACCTGCAGGCGGTTCTGGCCCAGCATGTAGTTGACGTGGGCGATCAGCTCGCCGACCGCGAAACCGGTCTGGTGCGCATCGAGCACGTGTTTGTGAAACACCACCGGCACCAGTTCGGCCGAATTCATCGGCCGTTCGCGACAAGCGTCGGCGATCAGTCCGCAGCGCTCCTCATGATGATCGGCGAGCTGGCGGATACGAATCTTCACGCCGGTGAACGGCAGGCCGTGTCCCGGCAGCACCAGCACGTCGTCTGGAAGCCGCGTCTCGAGCTCGGCAAGCGAGGCCAGATACGAGCCGAGCGCGTCTTCGTCGGGTTCGTGCGCCCAGACGCTGACGTTCGGCGAGATCTTGCTCAGCACCTGATCGGCGGAAACGAATAGTTTGTCGGCCGCGCAATACAGCATCACCTGATCCGGCGAATGGCCGGCGCCGGTGATGATGCGAAACGTTCGCTCGCCGATCGTGATGTCCTGCCCCTTCGAGAGGCGACGATAGGCTGCCGGCAGCGGTACGGTCTTCTTCAGATAGTCCTGACCGCGTCCGACCAATTGCTCGATCACATTTTCGTCAATGCCGTGCCGCTGGAAGAATGCGCGATTGTTGACCAGCCGTTCGTCGGTGCGCCGGTTCTGGTGATACACGCCCTGCAGATATTCGATCTGCGACATGTAGAACGGGCAGCCGAACCGCTGCACGATCCATCCGGCCATGCCGACATGATCGGGATGCGCATGGGTGACGATCACCCGGCTGATCTTGAAGCCGGCGAGGGCGCCGTCGAACAGCGTTTCCCAGGCCGCGATGGTGGCGTCGTTGCCGAACCCGGTATCGACCATCGCCCAGCCGTCGCCATCGGCGAGCAGGTAGATGTTCACATGGTTGAGGCGGAACGGCAGCTTTAGCCGGAGCCAAAGCACGCCGGGCACGATCTCGACCGCCTGCTCCGGTCCCGGGTGGCTTTCCAGCAGATAATGGAGTTCGTCGTGCGGCGTGGTGGCGTCGGTCTTCTTATGCATTCGGCGCAGGCTCCCTGATCCGGCTTAGCGGGAGCGGAGCGGCGGCGCCAGCCGAAAAACCGCCGGGCCGGTTGCGGCGATCACAGGGCTGGATCGAACGGCCGGGGCGTACGCCATCGGCCGTTCGATCCGGATGCCGGTCACGCGGCGCGGATATTGACCAGGAAGGCGTCGATTTCCTGCCGCAGCAGCGCCGCTTCCTGGCGCAGCGAGCCGGAGGCGTTCAGCACCTCGGAGGCGGCCGAGCCGGCCTGGGAGGCCGCGGCGCTGACGCCGACGATATTGCTGGAGACTTCGCTGGTGCCGCCGGCCGCATGCTGGATGTTGCGGGCGATCTCGCGAGTCGCCGCGCCCTGTTCCTCGACCGCCGCGGTGATCGCAGTCGTCACCTCGTTGATCGAGGTGATGGTCTGGCCGATGTTGCGGATCGCGCCGACGGCGTTGCTGGTCACGCCCTGCATCGCGGCGATCTGCGCCCTGATCTCCTCGGTCGCCTTGGCGGTTTGGCTGGCGAGATCCTTGACCTCGGCTGCAACCACGGCGAAGCCGCGGCCGGCGTCGCCGGCGCGAGCGGCTTCGATCGTCGCGTTGAGCGCCAGCAGGTTGGTCTGCGAGGCGATGCTCTGGATGAGGTCGATGACCGCGCTGATCCGTTCGGCATTGTCCGCGAGGCCCTGCATCGTGGTGTCGGTTTCGCCGGCTTCGCGCACCGCCCGGGTGGCGATCTCCGCCGAGGTCGTGACCTGGCGGCTGATCTCGGCGATCGACGAGGCGAGCTGCTCGGTTCCCGTCGCTACGGTCTGGACGTTGACCGAGGTTTCCTCCGCGGCCGAAGCGACGGTGGTCACCAGCGCGCTCGACTGCTCCGACGTCGTTGCCATCGCGTGCGCGGTCTCCTGCATCTGGTCGGCGGAGGATTGCAGCTTCTCCATCGTGCTGCGCACGGTGGCTTCGAACTCGGCGATCCGTGCCTCGATCCGTTCCGTCCGCTCGGCCTTGGCGGCGCGGTCCTTGTCCTGCTCGGCGCTCAGGGTCCTGGCCCGGACCATGTTGTCGCGGAACACTTCGAGCGACTCGGCCATCACCGCGATCTCGTCGCGGCGCTGGCCTCGCTCGATGGTGGTGTCGAGATCGCCGGCCGACAAGCTTTGCATCGATTTCTGCAGGCCGCCGATCCGGCGCAGGATGCTGCGGCCGACATACAGCCAGACGAACAAGGCCGAACCGATCAGGGTCAGCGCGCCGAGCGTGATCATCGCTTGCGTGGCGAGCGAGATCTGCGCCTGCGCCTCCGACGTTCCAACGGTGGTTTCGTTGCGGACGCTGTCGACGAGCTGCTTGACGCTGATGCCGAGGCCGACATTGAGCTTGCGGGTCTCGTCGAGCAGCAGATCGCGATAGTCGCGGGCGTCGAGTTCGAGTTGCCGCAGCTTGAATGCCCCGGTCTTGCCGTCGCCGAGCGCCATCAACTTCTGCGCTGCGGCCTTGATCCCGGCCGTCGTCTGGTTCTCGGGGAGACCGTCGAGATTGGCGTTCACCACCTGACGGGCTTCCTTGAAGCTGGCTTCGGCCGGGTCGAGCTGGTCGGTGCCCGAGGCGGACAGTGCTGCCATCAGGTCAGAGGCGATCAGATTGCTGAGGGCGATGATGGTGCCGAGCTGTTCGATTCGTCGTCCGGCGGCGGTTGCTTCGTCCTGAGACAGGTCGACCGAGCCGAGCACCGCATTCATCTGCGTCTGGGCGTCGAGCATCGCCGGATTGGCGACCGCGATGAAGGCGTCGTGCGAGCGGCGCAGCTCCTCGTAAAGTTTGGCGTGTTGGGTGGTCAGGTCGACCCGTTCCTGGGCCGCGGAGCCGAGGCTGCGGATGGTGTCGTCGATGCTCCTCAATGTCTCGGTGAGGGCCGACACCACTGCTTTTTCACCGCCAAAAGTGGTGATGTCGGCGAGCTTTTCCATGGCGACCTGCTGCGCCGCCTTCATCCGTGACGAGCGTGCGCGAAGCTGTTCGTCCGACATCGATTCGAGCAGGATCGGCGCCTGGCTGGCGAGCCTCTCGCTCTCGGCGGCGAGCTGCAGGCTGGCTGCGAGCTTGGGAATGTCGCGTCCGCTGAGCCCGGACATGGTTTGACCGAGCTGGTGCAGGCTGAATCCTGCCCAGGCGCTGATCAGGATCGCCATGCCGGCAATCACGGTGAATGCGGCGAACAAACTGCCGCGAATTCCGAATTGCGGAAAAGTCGGCCGCAGACGTCGGAGCTTCGCGAATTTCCCGGACATATTTCCCCCACCTGACTCTTTGCGATTCTCTGCAAACCCGCGTCGACCGCCTGTATGCCGGCGGAAGTATCAGATTAGGGGGTTAATATTCTTCACGTGTTCTTACGAGGATTGGTCGCTGTTTGAGCGATTGGTTCGGTACCGTCCGGCATGGTTTCAAAAATGAAAAAGGGCCGGCGCGAGGCCGGCCCCTTCCAACTTCCAGAAGAGGAAGTGATCAGGTCTTAGTACTTGGCGACGACCGGACCGCCCCAGTTGAAGCGGTAGTTCAGGCCGGCCTTGACCACGTGCTCGTCGTTCTTCGCGGTGAAGCCCGGGGCGAGGGTGACGTTGCCGAAGTCGTAGTACTGGTACTCGATCTTGCCCGACCAGTTCGGAGCGAACAGGTATTCGAGACCGCCACCGACGGTGTAGCCGTCGGTCTTGCTGTCGACCGCAACGCCGACGCCGTTGAAGGTCAGGCTGCTCGAGTAGTCGGCGTAAGCCCAACCGCCCTTGACGTAGAGCAGAGCCGGACCCCAGGTGTAGCCGAGGCGGCCGGTGACCGACGCCAGACCACGCTGGTTGTCAGAATAGGTGAACACCGCACCCGGCGCGCCCCACGACACGGCGCTGTTGGTGCCGCTCAGCCAGGAGTACTGGCCTTCAACACCGAGCACCCAGTTCGGAGCGAACTGCCAGTCGTAACCGGCCTGCACACCGCCGAGGAACTTGCCGTTGTCGGAGGCGGTGACGCCGGTGCCGATGCTGTTGTCGCCCGAGAAGGCGCCACCGATGTGACCACCGATGTAGAAGCCGGTCCAGTTGTAGATCGGGGCCGGGGCGTAGGCCGGAGCCTTGGTGTACGGGCGGGCGGCGAGGTCCGCGGCGACGGCCGGGGCCGCGCCGAGGGCGATCAGGGCCACGGTGCCGAGCAGAATCTTCTTCATGTCATTGTCTCCAGACTTTGTCAGACGCACCGTTCGTCGGCGCCATCTGCCGAATGACTTAGCGGGATTTGACGCAAAATGCTGTCACCGGGAGGCCACACTCCGTTTGGAACTAACCTCATGACTGGGCACAATTTTTTATGGCTAATGGAACCTTAAATAGATCTAAATTCCGCCTTAATTCGGAACCGGGCCGGCCGCCCGAAAGGGCGTCAGATTTTTACATCTGCTCAAATTTGCGGCGCTGCGGCAGGGCGTGTTTAAGGCTTTGATTTATGACGGTTATGTGCGCTCGTGGACGCTTGCCACCAGTCGGCGTGATGATGTTATAGTATAACGAGTGATCGACGATACCTTCCGGATGGATGGACGTGAGCAAATCTCCTTCTTCTCTTTCCCACCCGGCCGGGAATGTCCGCGTGCACGTTCACGGCGTTGAATCGCCGCACCCACCGCAGGCCGCCCCTTGGTCGCTCCTGAGGATGGGCCTCGCCAGCCGAATCGCCGCGGCGCTGGTCATGAGCGCCGCGCTGTGGGCGCTGGTGCTGGTGGCGATGAGGTGACGATGCCGGCGCAACTCTCCTTCCATGACGTGACCCTTGGCTACGACCGCCACCCGGCGGTGCATCACCTCTCCGGGCAGATCGCTGCCGGCACGCTGCTGGCCGTGGTCGGCCCGAACGGCGCCGGAAAATCGACTCTGTTTCGCGGGATCGTGGGCATCCTCAAGCCGCTGTCAGGCTCGATCGATCGCAACGGCATCGATGTCCGCGACATCGCTTATCTGCCGCAAAGCGCCGAGATCGATCGCTCGTTTCCGATTTCCGTGTTCGATTTCGTCGGGACCGGGCTGTGGCGGTCGACCGGTGCGTTCGGCAGCCTCGGCCGCGACGCCAAGAACCGGATCGCTCGCGCCCTGGCGGCGGTCGGCCTGTCGGGATTCGAAACCCGGAACATCGGCACCCTGTCGGGCGGCCAGATGCAGCGCATGCTGTTCGCCCGCGTGCTGCTGCAGGACGCCCGTGTCATCGTGCTCGACGAGCCGTTCAACGCCGTTGATGCACGGACCACGGCCGACCTCGTCAATCTGGTGCGGCGCTGGCACGAGGAGGGGCGAACCGTGATTGCGGCGCTGCACGATCTCGATCTGGTGCATGCCAGCTTCCCGCAGACGCTGCTGCTGGCGCGGACCGCGGTGGCCTGGGGCACGACCGCCGAGGTGTTGACGATCGACAACCAGACCGAGGCGCGGCGGATGTGCGAGGCGTTCGACGACAGCGCTGCCGCTTGCACCGCCGCGTCGCAGGCAGCCTGAGACCGATGATGCTGGATCAGGCGCTGGTGGCGCCGTTCACCGAGTTTGAATTCATGCGCCGGGCACTCGCCGGCATCGTCGCGCTGTCGCTCGGCGGCGCGCCGATCGGCGTGTTCCTGATGCTGCGCCGGATGAGCCTGGTCGGCGACGCGATGGCGCATGCCATCCTGCCCGGCGCCGCGATCGGCTTCCTGCTGTCCGGTCTCAACCTGTTCGCGATGACGTTCGGCGGGCTGATCGCCGGATTTGCGGTGGCGATTCTGGCCGGGCTGGTGTCGCGCGTCACCGAACTGAAAGAAGACGCCTCGCTGGCGGCGTTCTATCTGGTGTCGCTGGCGCTCGGCGTCACCATCGTGTCGATGCGTGGCACCAATATCGATCTGCTGCATGTGTTGTTCGGCAACATCCTGGCGATGGACGACCGCACCCTGCTGGTGATTGCTTTCAATGCCACGCTGACGCTGGTTGCGCTGGCGGTGATCTGGCGACCGCTGGTGATCGAGTGCGTCGATCCGCTGTTCCTGCGCACCGTCAGCCGCGCCGGCGCCCCAGCGCATCTGATCTTCATGGCGCTGGTGGTGATCAATCTGGTCAACGGCTTTCACGCGCTCGGCACGCTGCTGGCGGTCGGGCTGATGATCCTGCCGGCCGGCATCGCCAAATTCTGGGCGCGCGACATCTCCGGGATGATGCTGGTGGCGGTCGGCAGCGCGATGCTGTCGGGCTATTGCGGCCTGGTGCTGTCGTATCACGCCGGCCTGCCGTCGGGGCCCGCGATCATTCTGGTCGCTGCGGCGATCTATCTGTTTTCGCTTTTCTTCGGCCGGTCCGGGGGCGTGGTTCGCAAGCTCTTTCCCGGTCGCCACCTGGAGGCTTGAGTGCGATGATTCGTTTGGGTGTGATGCTGATTGCGGCGCTGCTGATGGCGGCGCCGGCGCAGGCGGACGACCGGGTCCGTGTGGTCGCGAGTTTCTCGATTCTCGGCGATTTCGTCCGCAACGTCGGTGGTGATCGGATCGAGGTCGCGACGCTGGTCGGGCCGAACGGCGACGCCCACGTCTACACGCCGTCGCCGACCGACGCCAAGACCATCGCAGACGCCAGGCTGGTGGTGGTCAACGGCCTCGGTCTCGAAGGCTGGCTGCCCCGGCTGGTGAAGTCGTCCGGCGGCAAGGCGACCATCGTGACCGCGACCAAGGGCGTCAAGCCGCGCGCCGCGGACGACGACCATGATCACGGTCACGGTGGTCACGACCACGGCAAGACCGACCCGCACGCCTGGCAGTCGGTCGGCAATGCCAAGATCTACGTGACGAACATCCGCGATGCGCTGATCGCCGCCGATCCGGCCGGCGCCGAGGCCTACAAGGCCAATGCCGAGGCCTATCTCGGCAAGCTCGATGCGCTCGACCGCGACGTCCGCGCCGCCGTCGCGGCGATCCCCGCCGCCCGCCGCAAGGTGATCTCGACCCATGAGGCGTTCGGCTATTTCGCCGACGCCTACGGGGTGACCTTCATCGCCCCGCAGGGCGTTTCGACCGAATCCGAGGCCAGCGCCCGCGACGTCGCCGCCATCATCAAGCAGATCCGCAAGGACAAGGTGCCGGCGGTGTTCCTGGAGAACATCAGCGACCCGCGGCTGATGCAGCGGATCAGCGCCGAGACCGGCGCCAAGATCGGCGGCACGCTGTATTCCGACAGTCTGACGGCCGAAAACGGCGAAGCTCCCACTTACATTGACATGGTCAGGCACAATATAAAGACGCTGACCGGCGCGCTGAGCAGTTAGCGGCCCCGGTCCCGCTGCATCCGGCAACCCGGCGGAGCGCGGTCCCCGCCATTTCCGGCCCCGACCTTCGAGACGCGCAAGCCGTGTGTTCAGGCCGGGGCTCCGTGCTGGAGCAAGTGCTGATGACCTCTACCGCCGCCTCGAAGATTCCCGTCACCGTCCTCACCGGCTATCTCGGTGCCGGCAAGACCACGCTGCTGAACCGCATCCTGTCGGAGAATCACGGCAAGAAGTATGCGGTGATCGTCAACGAGTTCGGCGAGATCGGTATCGATAACGACCTGATTATCGGGGCCGACGAAGAAGTGTTCGAGATGAACAACGGGTGCGTCTGCTGCACCGTGCGTGGCGACCTGGTGCGGATTCTCGCCGGACTGATGAAGCGCAAGGGCAAGTTCGACGCGATCATCGTCGAGACCACCGGCCTCGCCGACCCGGCGCCGGTGGCGCAGACCTTCTTCGTCGACGAGGACGTGCAGAACGCCGCCCGGCTCGATGCGGTGGTCACCGTCGCCGACGCCAAATGGCTGAGCGAGCGGCTGAAGGATGCGCCGGAAGCCAAGAACCAGATCGCGTTCGCCGACGTCATCGTGCTGAACAAGACCGATCTGGTGACGCCCGCCGAACTCGCCGAGGTCGAGGCCCGGATCCGCGCGATCAACCCCTACGCCAAGCTGCATCGCACCGAGCGTTGCCAGGTCGCGATCGCCGACGTGCTGGAGCGCGGCGCTTTCGATCTCGACCGGATTCTCGAGATCGAGCCGGACTTCCTCGAGGCCGACGATCACGACCACCATCATGATCACGACCATGGTCACCATCACCACGGCCACGATCATCATCATGGCCACGGTCTGAAGCACTACCACGACGAGGACATGCAATCGCTGTCGCTGAAGAGCGACAAGCCGCTCGACCCTGCCAAGTTCATGCCCTGGCTGCAGCAATTGGTGCAGACCGAAGGCGGCAAGATTCTGCGCTCCAAGGGCATCCTCGCCTTCAGGGGCGATGACGACCGCTACGTATTCCAGGGCGTTCACATGATGCTCGAAGGCGATCATCAGCGCGCCTGGCGGGACGGTGAGGTGCGCGAGAGCCGCGTGGTGTTCATCGGTCGCGATCTGCCCGAACAGGCGATCCGCGACGGCTTCGACAAGTGCATCGCGTCATGAGCGGCTTCGATACGCCCGGCGAAGCCGGGTCGATCGCCTCGGTCACCGATCGGGTGAAGCCGGTCACCGTCGAAGGCGGCGCCGGCGCGGTCCACTTCCTCGGCGACACCGCGGTGTTCGTCGGCACCGAGGAGAACGCGACACTGGTGACCGCAGACGGCACCGTCTCGACCGTTGAGCTGCACGGCGGAGGCATCCTCAGCGTGGCCTGCGACGGCAAGCGCATCGTTACTGGCGGCGACGACGGCAAGGTGATGCTGCTGGACGGCTCGGGTAGGTCTGAGACCTTCGCCACCGATGCCAAGCGGCGCTGGATCGACAATGTCGCGCTGCATCCGGACGGCGCGGTGGCGTGGTCGGCCGGCAAGATCGCCTATGTCCGCGCTCCGAAGGCCGAGGACAAGTTCTTCGAGGTGCCGTCCACGGTCGGCGGCCTCGCCTTCGCGCCAAAGGGGCTGCGGCTGGCGATCGCGCACTACAACGGTGTGACGCTGTGGTTTCCCAACATGGCCGGCAACGCCGAAGTGCTCGAATGGGCGGGCTCGCATCTCGGCGTGATGTTCAGCCCGGACAACCGCTTCCTGGTGACCGCGATGCACGAGCCGGCGCTGCACGGCTGGCGACTGGCGGACTCCAAGCACATGCGGATGACCGGCTATCCCGGGCGGGTGCGGTCGATGGCCTGGACGGTCGGCGGCAAGGGGCTCGCGACCTCCGGCGCCGATGCGGTGATCATCTGGCCGTTCGCCAGCAAGGACGGGCCGATGGGCAAGCAGCCGGCGATGCTGGGGCCGCTCGAGGCACGGGTCAGCGCCGTCGCCTGTCATCCCAAGAACGACATTCTTGCGGCCGGCTACAGCGACGGCACCGTGCTGCTGGTGCGGATGAGCGACGGCGCTGAAATTCTCGCCCGCCGCAACGGCACCCCACCGGTCGCCGCATTGGCCTGGAACGCCAAGGGCACGCTGCTGGCGTTTTCCGACGAGGATGGTGCGGCCGGCATCCTTCCGCTGTAAGAGGAAGCCGTCTTTCGACTGCGGACGGCTTCCGATGCGTTTCCTGACCACCTTCCAGACCGCCGATTTCCTCGACACGCTGGTCAGCCTCGCCGTCGCCTTCGTGCTCGGCATGCTGATCGGCGCCGAACGGCAGTATCGGACCCGCGCCGCTGGCCTGCGTACCAACGTGCTGGTGGCGGTCGGCGCCGCCGCTTTCGTCGATCTGGCGATGCATCTGGCCGGCGCCGACGGCGCGGTCCGGGTGATCGCCTATGTGGTCTCCGGCATCGGCTTTCTCGGCGCCGGGGTGATCATGAAAGAGGGCATGAATGTCCGCGGCCTCAACACCGCGGCGACGCTGTGGAGTTCGGCCGCGGTCGGCTGCTGCGCCGGCGGAGACCTGGCGGCGCAGGCGGTGGCGCTGACCGTGTTCGTGATCGCCGGCAATACGCTGCTGCGGCCGCTCGTCAATGCCATCAACCGTATTCCGTTCGACGAGCGCACCTCGGAGGCGACCTATTCGGTCCGCCTCACCGCAGGCAGCGCCGCCGCCGGCCGGCTGCGCGAGCATCTCGAAGAAAAGCTGGAGCAGGCCGACTATCCGGTCGCGGATGTCGAGGTCGAATCCGTCGAGCACGCCGACGACAAGGTCGAGATCGTCGCCACGCTGGTCTCGACCGCTGTGGAGCCCAATGAGCTCGATGCGGTGGTGGCAGAACTCGGCAAGGAGCCGGGCGTCGAACACGCCGCCTGGGAAACCAGCACTAAAGATTGATTTAACCTTGTCGGCAAATGCGACCGTTCCGGAACCCGGTGCGACACCGGAACCCGGAACGATGCCCCCGCGCGCCGGTTGGTTCGGGCGAGGAAGGGACGAGGATCATGACAGCAGACGACAACGACAAGGAGCGCGGTCTGAGGCGGGATCTGGTGCTGGCCGGCGTGCTGATCGCCGCGGGCGTGGCGCTATCCGGGCTGTCGCTGACCCAGATCGACACCCGCACCGGCGGGCTGCAGTTCGCCCAGGCGACCCCGCAGCCGCCGAGTTCGACACCCGGCGCGGAGCACAGGCCGGCTGCATCGCAGGACGCGCAGCCGACCGGCGCGCGGCCCCACGACATTCCGCCACAGCCCGCCCGTCCTGACCAGGACGCGGTGCAGTCCGGCGCCAGGCCGGCGCTGCCGCCTGCGCCGCCGGAGAAGATCGGCGAACCGATCAAGCCGAAGGGCGGCTGAACCGACGACAGTTAGAAACGGAAGATTGAACCTGGCCGGGCCGCGTTTCGCGAGCCCGGTCTTTCTTTGCTGTGCGCACGGCAGCGATCGCGCGGTCGGCAGGAGATTCGGGTTCGCGCTTCGCGCGCCCCGGAATGACTCGGGGTGGGGCAATTGGGATCACACCGTCATTCCGGGGCGCGAGCGCAGCTCGCGAACCCGGAATCTCGAGGTGTTCTGGCAGAAGGCGGACAACGCGAACGCTGTCCGCCCAAAGGCCGTCCGGCGACTCAGCGCACCAGGACGTTCTTGAACTGCCACGGATCGGAGGTGTCGATGTCCTCCGGGAACAGGCCGGGGCGGTCGGTGAGCGGGGTCCAGTCGGTGTAGTAGCCCTTCACCGGGCCGAGATACGGCATCTGCACCTCGAGGCAGCGGCGGAAGTCCATCTCGTCGGCCTCGACGATGCCGGCTTCGGGGTTTTCCAGCGCCCACACCATGCCGGCCAGCACAGCCGACGACACCTGCATGCCGGTGGCGTTCTGATACGGGCAGACCTTGCGGGTTTCCTCGATCGAGAGCTGCGAGCCGTACCAGTAGGCGTTCTTGGCGTGGCCGTAGACCAGCACGCCGAGCTCGTCGATGCCATCGACGATCTCGTTCTCGTCCAGGATGTGCCACTTCGGCTGCATCTTGCCTTCTGCGCCGAACATCTCGTGCAGCGACAGCACCGCATCGTTGGCCGGGTGATAGGCGTAGTGGCAGGTCGGCCGGTACACCACGTTCTGGCCGTCGCGCACCGTGAAGTAGTCGGCGATCGAGATCGACTCGTTGTGGGTGACGAGGAAGCCGTACTGCGCGCCCGGGGTCGGGCACCAGGTGCGGACGCGGGTGTTGGCGCCCGGTTGCAGCAGGTAGATCGCGGCCTGACAGCCCTCGGTGTGCTTGCGGCCGTTGTCCGGGATCCACTTCTCGTGCGTGCCCCAGCCCAGTTCGGCCGGCTGCAGGCCTTCGGACACGAAGCCTTCGACCGACCAGGTGTTGACGAACACGTTCATCGGCTTCGGGGTCTTGGCGCGCTGGGTATCACGCTCGGCGATGTGGATGCCCTTGACGCCGAGCTTCTGAGCGAGCTGGCCCCAGCCTTCGCGGCTCTTCGGTTCGTTGATTTCGGTGCCGGTGTCGCGGGCGATGTCGAGCAGCGCCTGCTTGACGAACCACGACACCATGCCGGGGTTGGCGCCGCAGGTCGACACCGCGGTGGTGCCGCCGGGATTCTTGGCCTTGGCGGCCAGCAGCGTCTCGCGCAGCGCGTAGTTGGAGCGCTTCTCCGGGCCGGCATTCTTGTCGAAATAGAACCCGAGCCAAGGCTCGACCACGGTGTCGATGTACAGCGAGCCGATCTCGCGGCACATCGTCATGATGTCGACCGAGCCGGTATCGACCGACAGATTGACGCAGAAGCCCTGGCCGCCGCCTTCGGTCAGCAGCGGGACCAGCAGTTCGCGGTAGTTGTCCTTGGTGACCGCCTGCTTGATGAAGCGGACGCCGTGCTTCTCGGCGAGTTCGCCGTCCGCGTGCGGATCGATGATCACGAACCGCTTCTTGTCGTACTCGAAGTGTCGCTCGATCAGGGGCAGCGTGCCCTTGCCGATCGAGCCGAAGCCGATCATCACGATGGGGCCGGTGATCTTGGCGTGGATCTTCGAAGTGGACGACATCAGGTTTGAACTCCGGACAGTGGGACAGGGATCACGCCGCTATGTGCGGACAGGACAGTTCGGGAATGTGACGGCGAGGTGAACTTCGGATGTCACCTGCGACCCGTAGGACGAGTGGTCAGTTCGGTTCGGACACGCTGAGTACCGTCAGGGAACGCCGTTCGCCCGACGGGGTCTCGAAACGGATCGACTGTCCGACCGAGAGGCCGATAAGGGCGGCACCGATCGGGGTCAATATCGAAATACGACCAGCTTCGACGTCCGCCTCGGTCGGATATACCAGCGTCACGTGTTTTTCCTTGCCGGTGGTATCGTCCCGGAAGGTCAGGGCGGATTCCATGCAGACGATCCCCGGCAGGGGGGCGCTGTCAGGGGCGACACTGGCGCGGGCGACCTCGCCGGCGAGGAATTCGGCCGTGGCCGGATAGCGCTGCGCGGCGACCTCGGCGAGTTGGCCGAGCCGTTCGGCATCACGGCTGCGGAGGGTAATCGGCGGGCGCTGGGTACGAATGGTCTGAATCATGTCTTTCACGGATCCTTGTCACGCCGCGCGCCTGATGCGCATCGGCATTCACGGGATAAGTAGCAGTCTGAAAAAAGGGGAGAGGTCGTCGACGAGATCGTTAAGCCCGGACGGCGCACGCGCGCGCCCGGGTCACCTTCCTGCGTGAAGGCGACCGGCGCGCAGCATCAAACGGTTGCGGGGCAAGATCGTCATGATCGTCGGAACGTAGGGCTCCCCGCCCGAAAGTCAACGGGGAGCCGATTATCGTACAAATAGATGGACTTAGCTGCGGCGCTTGGCGGTGACTTCGATCTCGATCTTCATTTCCGGCTTGTACAGGCCGGCGACCGCGACAATCGTGGCCGCCGGGCGGATCTCGGAGAGGTTCTCGCCGCACACCGCGAACACCGCATCGGCGTCCTTCGGGTCGGTGATGTAGTAGGTCGCCCGCACGATGTCTTCCATCGCAAAACCGGCTTCCTTCAGGGCTGCGCCGATCGTCTTGAAGCAGTTCCGGGTCTGCGAGGTGACGTCCTCGGGCAGTGTCATCGTGGTGTAGTCGTAGCCGGTGGTCCCGGAAACGAAGACGAAATCACCGTCGACCACGGCGCGGCTGTAGCCGGCAGTTTTTTCGAACGGCGATCCGGTGGAAATCAGGCGACGCGACATTGAAGCAATCCTGGAACTGAGAGAGACGGCAGCCAATGCCGCGTCTGGTTTTGCAAATCAAGGCCGAGACTGTCTCAGCCCTGACACACGATCGGGTTAAGCTGCGGTTGTTTCGGCTCCGCGGCCGCGCCGCCGGCGCAAGGCGTCGACGGCGATCTTGAGAGCGAACACGGCGAGCACCAGCACCGTGACACGCGGGCGCTTGGCCGGATCGCGCGGTGCGAAGGCGCGGTGAGTCGGGCGCGGCAATCGAAGAAAACGCATCGGCCCCTCCTTACGCGGCGCGACGAAGACGCGCCCGCTCGGCGCGTGCCGGCTTGGCGGTGGTACCGGTGGCGACGATCAGGCCGGCGGCACCGTCGAGCGCGCCCTTGCGCAGTTCGAGGCCGAGCAGGCGGTCGCGCTCGAATGGGCCGGGCAGCGCCAGCGCATCCATCTTATCAGTCGTGAAGCCGAACCGCGCGTAGTACGGCGCGTCGCCGAGCAGGATCACCGCGCCGTGGCCGCGCGCGGCGGCTTCCGCCAGCGCCGCGCGCATCAGTGCGCCGCCGACGCCGAATTCGCGGCAGGACGGATCGACGGCGAGGGGGCCGAGCACGAGTGCGGCCCGGCCCCCTGCGTCGACATGCCAGAGCCGAACGGTGCCGACCAGCCGGCCTTGACGGACCGCGGAGAAGGCGAGGCCTTCCGCGGGCGCGCGTCCATCACGCAAACGCTGGCAGGTGCGCGCGTGGCGGTTTTCGCCGAAGCACGCATCCAGCAGGCGCTCACGCGCGGCAATGTCGGAGCTCTTTTCCGCACGGATCGCGAACGGAACGGCTGCGACGTTCAAGGCAGTCAGGGGGGCGAGGGTGTTCGTCATGGCACGTCGATCCCCACGCTCTCCGGCGAACCGCGCCGGCAGCGTGTTGTCAGCAAACAGCGATGTGACTGGGAGAGGCCGGCAAGCCGGCCTCGATTCTTCTGCTCCCTCTCCCACTCGCGGGAGAGGGCCGGGGATGAGGGCGAGTCGCCCTTCCCCTACCCGGACCGCCTCCGATCCAACCTCCTCCGCAAGCGGGGAGGTGAACGGAGTTAGATGTGGTAGGTCGCCAGCGGCGGGAAGCCGTTGAACGCCACCGCCGAGTAGGTCGACGTATAGGCGCCGGTGCCTTCGATCAGCAGCTTGTCGCCGATCTCCAGCGTCACCGGCAGCGGATACGGCAGCTTCTCGTACAGCACGTCGGCGGAGTCGCAGGTCGGGCCGGCGAGCACGCAGGGCGTCATCTCGGCGCCGTCGTGGCGCGATTTGATCGCGTAGCGGATCGACTCGTCCATCGTCTCGGCCAGACCGCCGAACTTGCCGATGTCGAGATACACCCAACGCGTCTCGTCGTCGTCGCTCTTCTTCGAGATCAGAACGACTTCGGTCTCGATCACGCCGGCGTTGCCGACCATGCCGCGGCCCGGCTCGATGATGGTCTCCGGGATCTGGTTGCCGAAGTGCTTGCGCAGCGCCCGGAAGATCGAGCGGCCGTACTGCACCACAGGCGGAACCTCCTTCAGATACTTGGTCGGGAAGCCGCCGCCCATGTTGACCATCGACAGGTTGATGCCGCGCTCGGCGCAGTCGCGGAACACCTGCGCGGCCATCGCCAGCGCACGGTCCCACGCCTTCACTTTGCGCTGCTGGGAGCCGACATGGAACGAGATGCCGTAGGCTTCCAGGCCGAGACGCTTGGCGACGTCGAGCACGTCGACCGCCATCTCCGGATCGCAGCCGAACTTGCGCGACAGCGGCCACTCGGCGCCGGCGCAGTCGTACAGGATGCGGCAGAACACCTTCGAGCCGGGCGCCACGCGCGCGATCTTCTCCACCTCGGCGGTGCAGTCGACCGAGAACAGGCGAATGCCGAGCTCGTAGGCGCGCGCGATGTCGCGCTCCTTCTTGATGGTGTTGCCGAACGAGATGCGGTCCGGGGTCGCTCCCGCGGCCAGCGCCATCTGGATTTCCTGCACCGAGGCGCAGTCGAAGCACGAGCCGAGCGAGGCCAGCAGCGACAGCACTTCCGGCGCCGGGTTGGCCTTGATCGCATAGAACACGCGGCTGTCCGGCAGCGCCTTGGCGAAATGCATGAAGTTGTCGCGGACCACTTCGAGGTCGACGACCAGGCACGGCTCGACGTCCAGACCCTTGGCGCGGCGGTCGCGCAGGAATTCGCGGATACGTTCGGTCATGGCACTCTCCCACGCGCCCAGCGACGGGCGCGAACCAAAACGATGGCGCTGGTCCGACGGCTTCAGCGCCGTCGCGCGATGGAGGCGCGACGAGCGATCAGCTCGGACGAGCAGTGCTGCCTTGGATTGGTTGGGAAGGATCCCGCCCGCTCACTGGCAATGAAGGACAAGCCTCTTCGGTATTCGCGCCGGCTGATGGAAAGCCGGCAGAGACCAAAAAAGCCCGCTCCGTCGTTGCTTTAAGTCGCGTCCCCCGTTGAGAACGAGGTGCGCCGGTTCGCCTCCGGCTGTCAGTCACGGTTGCAAGAGAGGAAGACACCTTCAACGGCATCTCTTGAGAGAGATGCTGGCCTCGTCGCGTGAACGCTCGGAGACCCTCGGCTCTTCATCCCTTGGCGGCTGTCCGGCCTCTTGTCCGGATACCTACCGACTGACACACGACCACGGGCACGTGCGAAATTGGGCAAGGGTGCAAATAGGTGTTTCGATGCCGGGTCGCAAGATTTTTTTTGTCTTAACCAGACAATTATCCGCCGTCGTCGCGGAGCGTTGCCGATCCACCACACCGGCAGCTACGAAGCTGAACGTTTGTTCAAGTTTTTCAATAACGACGGGGACAATTATGACGGCGGCGCGTCGGTCCCGAGGCTCCGGGCCGGATTGGATCAGGCGCGCCTGAAGAACGGTTCGATGCGCTGAGCGTTGCGAACGAAGCCGATCATGATCACCACGCCGAGGACGAACAGCACCGCCTGCAGGATGTGGGTGGCGTTGTCACCGAGGCCGAACAGGATTGCCAATGCCCACCCCCCGGCGAACGCGGCCCCGAACACCTCGGCGCCGATCAGGATCGCGGCGCTGATGACGGTGATGACGCTCGGCCAGGCGATCTGGCGAGATCCGGTAGCGGTGGCAGGCTTGCTCATGATTGGAAGGTCCTTCTGGCGGGCGCAATCTAGCGAAATCGCCCGCATCGGCAAGCGAAAGCGGATGATCTCCTAAAGTGTCAGCAGTGGGGCGTCCGGTTCAACCTGCGCAGATTACCCGCACGGCCACGGGAAACTGGGCGCAAAAAAGCCTCACCCGATGGTATATGTCGGACGTTTCCCAGACCCGAATTCAGGATGGATCGATGTCAGAGAGCTTCGGACCGATTGCCGCACCCGCTGACGTCGGCAATCCGCTGCTGGCCGCCTGGGCCACTCCGTTCGAGACGCCGCCGTTCGCCGAGATCATGCCCGAGCACTTCATGCCGGCGTTCGAGCAGGCATTCGCCGACCACTCTGCGGAGATCGCTGCGATCGTCAACGATCCGACCGAGCCGGACTTCGACAACACCGTCACGGCGCTGGAGCGATCCGGGAAGCTGCTGAACCGGGTCGCTGCGGTGTTTTACGATCTGGTGTCGGCGCATTCGAGCCCGGAACTGTTGAAGATCGACGAAGAGGTGTCGCTGCGGATGGCGCGGCACTGGAATCCGATCATGATGAATGCGGTGCTGTTCGGCCGGATCGCGGCGCTGCGCGACAAGCGCGACAGCCTCTGCCTGACGCCGGAGCAGAGCCGGCTGCTCGACCGCACCTATACCCGCTTCCACCGTGCCGGCGCCGGCCTCGACGAGACCGCCAAGGCACGCATGGCCGAGATCAACGAACGTCTGGCGCAGCTCGGCACCAGCTTCAGCCATCATCTGCTCGGCGACGAGCAGGACTGGATGATGGAGCTCGGCGACGGCGACACCGAGGGCCTGCCCGACAGCTTCGTGGCCGCGGCGCGCGCTGCGGCTGAAGAGCGCGGCCTGTCCGGAAAGGCGGTGGTGACGCTGTCGCGGTCGTCGGTCGAGCCGTTCCTGAAGATGTCGAGCCGGCGCGACCTGCGCGAGAAGGTGTATCGGGCCTTCATCGCCCGGGGCGACAACGGCAACGGCAACGACAACAACGCGATCATCGGCGAGATTCTCAGTCTGCGCGAGGAAAGCGCCAGGTTGCTCGGCTATCCGACGTTTGCGGCTTACCGCCTTGAAGACTCGATGGCCAAGACCCCGGAGGCGGTGCGCGGCCTGCTCGAGCGGGTCTGGAAGCCGGCGCGGGCTCGTGTGCTCGCCGACCGCGATGCGCTGCAGGAGCTGGTCGCCGAAGAGGGCGGCAACTTCAAGCTGGCGCCGTGGGACTGGCGCTATTACGCCGAGAAGCTGCGTCAGCGCCGCGCCAATTTCGACGACGCCGCGATCAAACCGTATCTGACGCTGGACGGCATGATCGCCGCGGCGTTCGACACCGCCACCCGGCTGTTCGGCATCGCGTTCGAGGAGCGCAAGGACGTGCCGGTGTGGCATCCGGACGTCCGGGTGTGGGAGGTGAAGGATCAGGACGGTGCGCACCGCGGTCTGTTCTACGGCGACTATTACGCCCGGCCGTCGAAACGCTCAGGCGCCTGGATGACGTCGCTGCGCGATCAGCAGAAGCTCGATGGCGCGGTGGCGCCGCTGATCATCAACGTCTGCAACTTCGCCAAGGGCGCCGGTGGCGAGCCGTCGCTGTTGTCGCCGGACGATGCCCGCACCCTGTTTCACGAGTTCGGCCACGGCCTGCACGGCATGCTGTCGGATGTGACCTACCCGTCGCTGTCCGGCACCAGCGTGTTCACCGATTTCGTCGAACTGCCGTCGCAGCTCTACGAGCACTGGCAGGAGCAGCCGCAGGTGCTGCGGCAGTTCGCCCGGCACTATCAGACCGGCGAGCCGCTGCCCGACGATCTGCTTCAACGCTTCATCGCGGCCCGCAAGTTCGGCCAGGGCTTCGCCACCGTCGAATTCGTCTCCTCGGCGCTGCTCGATCTCGAATTCCACACCCAGCCCGCCGCCGGCATCGGCGAGATCCGCGCGTTCGAGCGCAAGGAACTCGACAAGATCGGCATGCCGGAAGAGATCGCGCTTCGGCACCGGCCGACCCAGTTCGGTCACATCTTCTCCGGCGATCACTACGCCTCGGGCTACTACAGCTACATGTGGAGCGAGGTGATGGACGCCGATGCGTTCGGCGCGTTCGAGGAGGCCGGGGATATCTTCGCAGCCGACGTGGCGAAGCGGCTGCGTGACGACATCTATGCGTCCGGCGGCTCGCGCGATCCGGAGGAAGCCTATGTGGCGTTCCGTGGCCGCAAGCCGGAGCCCGACGCGCTGCTGCGCCGCCGCGGCCTGCTCGACACGCCGGAGGCCGCGTAGCCGCATGATCGGCCTCGTTCGCGGTGTCGCCGTCCGTTCCGCGCTGGTCGCGGCCGTGCTGGCCTTGGTCGGCTTCGGCACCGCCGACGCGCACCCGCACGTCTGGGTGACCTCGACGAGCGAACTGGTCTATGCGCCGGACGGCACGTTCACCGGCGTGCGGCATTCCTGGGCGTTCGACGACATGTTCACGGCGTATGCGATCCAGGGCATCGAGCCGAAGCAGAAGGGCGTCTACACCCGAGAGGATCTGGCGCCGTTGGCGCAGACCAACGTCGAGTCGCTGAAGGAATTCGCTTACTTCACCTTCGCCAAGGCCGGCGGCAAGAAGCAGAAATTCGGCGAACCGGTCGACTATTATCTGTCCTACAAGGACAGCGTGCTGACGCTGCACTTCTTCCTGCCGCTGAAGACCCCGGTGAAGAGCAACGAATTGTCGGTCGAGGTGTTCGATCCGAGCTATTTCATCGACTTCTCGTTCGTCGAGAAGAATCCGGTCGGATTGGTCGGCGCGCCGCCCGGCTGCACGGTGAGTTTCCAGCGACCGAACGACGGCACCGCTACCGCACAGCGGATGAGCGAGGACAACTTCCTGAGCGGCGACAATTCCAACTATGGCGCGATGTTCGCCAACAAGATCGCGGTGACCTGCCCATGACGTCTCATCGCCGGTTTGCGTTTGTCACCTTGTTCGTCTGCATCGCCGCGCTCGTGCTCGGCGACGCCACGCTGCATGCGGCATTCGCGCACAACCCGTTCGGTGCGCCGAAGGGTGCGCCGGAGCCGCAGGCCGGGGGCATCGTCGGCTGGCTGCTGGCGCAGCAATCGGCGTTCTACAAGCAGATGTCGGCGACGATCCGCGCCGCCAAGGCCGATGGCAGTGCGGTGTGGACGCTGCTCGGCATTTCGTTCGCCTACGGCGTGTTCCATGCCGCCGGGCCGGGCCACGGCAAGGCGGTGATCTCGTCCTATCTGGTCGCCAATGAAGAGACCGCGCGGCGCGGCATTGCGCTGTCGTTCGTCTCGGCGATGCTGCAGGCGGTGGTCGCGGTGACGATCGTCGGAGTCTGTGCCTGGCTGCTCAACGCCACCGCCAGCACGATGTGCAGCGCCGAGCGGGCCATCGAGATCGGCAGCTACGCGCTGATCGCACTGTTCGGCGCCCGGCTGGTCTGGATCAAGGGCGGTGGCTTCTTCCGCGCGCTGCAGGCATCGATGCGCAAGCCGCAGCTCGCGATGGCCGGGGTGCCGGCGGCGCTGGTGGACCACGACCACCATCACCACGATCACGATCACCACCATGGCGCGCACGGCCATGCCCATGCCCGCGCGGCCCACGCCGACCACCATGACCACGGGCATGACCACGGTTCCGCGCACAACCATGCCCACGACGAACACCACCATCACCACGGCCCCGGCGAAGCTTGTGACCATTGCGGCCATTCGCACGGGCCGGAACCCAGTGCGCTCGCCGGCCCCGGCGGCTGGCGGCGCGGACTGGCCGCGGTGCTGACGGTCGGCATCCGCCCATGTTCCGGCGCGATCCTTCTGATGGTGTTTGCGCTGGCTCAGGGCTTGTTCTGGGCCGGGATCGTCGCCACTTTCGTCATGGCGCTGGGCACCGCGATCACGGTCGCGACCATCGCGGTGGCTGCGGTGTCGGCAAAGGGGCTGGCCCGCAAGCTCGCCGCACAGCGCGATGGCGGCGGCATGCTGGTGATGCGTGGGCTGGAGTTTGGCGCAGCCGGTGTGGTGCTGCTGCTCGGCTGCGGACTTCTCCTAGGATATGTCGCAGCCGAACGTGTGACGTGTCTTTAACCACCGGCCTGCAAATCTGCGTCTCGAGCGGCTGCGGCAAAACCCAGCGGCGTTTCGTGCGTAGATGATCAGGACACCACGGTCCGCCGAGCGGGATGCCGCGGTGCACGACGCACCGAACGTCACCGCATCGTCTTGACAACGATAGTCCAAAGCGCGAAGCCAAGCAGCAATATGAGCGTCATTGTTCCGATCCATGGACCTGCGATCGCCCTGGCGCCCGCGCCGGAGCGGGTCGGTGTGCTGTTGGTCAACCTCGGCACCCCCGACAGTTGCGACACCAAGGGCGTGCGCATTTACCTGCGCGAGTTCCTGTCCGATCCGCGGGTGATCGAAAACCAGGGTCTGTTCTGGAAGCTGGCGCTCAACGGCATCATTCTGAATACCCGTCCGGCCCGAAAGGCCAAGGACTACCAGAAGATCTGGAACCACGAAAAGAACGAGTCGCCGCTCAAGACCATCACCCGCGCCCAGGCCGAAAAGGTCGCCGCATCGCTGTCCGACCGTGGCCATCTGATCGTCGACTGGGCGATGCGCTACGGCAACCCGTCGCTGCGCGACCGGATCGAGGCGCTGGTGGCCAAGGGCTGCACCCGGCTGCTGGTGGTGCCGCTGTATCCGCAATATTCCGCCGCGACCTCGGCGACGGTGTGCGACCAGGCGTTCCGCGTGCTGCGCGAACTCCGCGCCCAGCCGACGTTGCGGGTGACGCCGCCGTATTATCGCGATCCGGCCTATATCGACGCGCTGGCGACCTCGATCAGATCGCACCTCGCTTCGCTGTCGTTCGAGCCGGAATTGATCGTGGCCTCGTTCCACGGCATGCCGCAGGCCTATATCGACAAGGGCGACCCGTATCAGGCGCAGTGCGTGGCGACCGTCGAGGCGCTGCGCGAGCGAATGGGCCTCGCCGACGACAAGCTGCTGCTGACCTTCCAGTCGCGATTCGGTTTCGACCAATGGCTGCAGCCCTACACCGACAAGACCATCGAGGCGCTGGCCAGCAAAGGCGTGCGCAAGATCGCCGTTGTGATGCCCGGATTCTCGGCCGATTGCCTGGAGACCCTCGAGGAGATCGCGCAGGAAAATGCCGAGATCTTCATGGAGCACGGCGGCGAGGAGTTCACCGCGATCCCTTGCCTCAATGATTCCGACGCAGGCATTCAGGTGATCCGCCAGCTCGTGCTGCGCGAACTGCAAGGCTGGCTCTAATCAAGGCTGGCTCGAATCAAGGCCGGCTTTGATCAAGGCCAGCCTTAGTCGAGGCTGGCTGCTGGTTGTCGGCTACAGTCAGCCTCTGCTCAATTCCGTCACTCTCGAACCTGCCTCGCTGCGGCGGCGACTCACCAGGGTTGCGTCCGGCCGGCGCAGCCATCACCATGCCGGCGCGAAAGGCGAAATCCGGCGAGGAGAGTTTGCATGTTTTATGATCTCAGCGGGTTCGATGTCTTCGTCATCGTTCTCGTCCTGCTGGTGATCCTGACGCTGTTCGCCGGCGTCAAGACGGTTCCGCAGGGGTTCGACTGGACGATCGAGCGGTTCGGCAAGTTCACCCGGACGCTGCCTCCCGGGCTCAACTTGATCATTCCGTATTTCGATCGTGTCGGCCGCAAGGTGAACATGATGGAGCAGGTGATCGAGATTCCCGAACAGGAAGTGATCACCAAGGACAACGCCACCGTGACGGTGGACGGCGTGGCGTTCTATCAGGTGTTCGATGCCGCCAAGGCGAGCTACGAGGTCGCCGATCTCAATCAGGCGATCGTGGTGCTGACCATGACCAACATTCGCTCGGTGATGGGCTCGATGGATCTCGATGCGGTGCTGTCGCATCGTGACGAGATCAACGAGCGGCTGCTGCGCGTGGTCGACGCTGCGGTGTCGCCGTGGGGATTGAAGGTCAACCGCATCGAAATCAAGGACATCGCGCCGCCGGCCGATCTGGTGCAGGCGATGGGGCGGCAGATGAAGGCCGAGCGAGAAAAGCGCGCCGACATCCTGCAGGCCGAAGGTCAGCGTCAGTCGGAGATTCTGCGCGCCGAGGGCGCCAAGCAGGCGCAGATCCTGCAGGCCGAGGGCCGTCGCGAAGCCGCGTTCCGCGACGCCGAGGCGCGCGAGCGCTCCGCCGAAGCCGAAGCGCGGGCCACCCAGATGGTGTCGGAAGCGATCGGCAAGGGCGATGTCGCGGCTCTGAACTACTTCATCGCCGACAAATACATCAAGGCGTTCGGCCAGCTCGCCGAATCGCCGAACCAGAAGGTGATCATGCTGCCGGTCGAGGCGATGAGCATGCTCGGCTCGCTTGCCGGCATCGGCGAGATCGCCAAGGCGACCTTTGGCGAGAGCGCGGCCTCCTCCGCGCAGGCTGCTGCACGCCGCGGTTCGGTGCCGCCGACGACGCCGGTGCCGCCCGCACGGTGAGACGGAGGTTGCCGCCATGACCGGAATGTTCACCGCGCTCGGGGCTTGGAACTGGCTGATTTTCGGTCTGGCGCTGATGGCCCTGGAGTTGCTGGCGCCGGGGGTGTTTCTGTTCTGGCTCGGCCTCGCTGCATTGCTGGTTGGTCTGCTGGCGCTGCTGCTGGAGCCCGGATGGCAGCTCCAGATTCTGTTGTTCGGGCTGTTCGCAGCGGCTGCGGTGCCGCTGTGGCGGCGGCTGGCGCGCGGCGGCGATGTCGAGGTTCATGCGACCAACCCGCACCTCAACCGTCGAACCGATGCTTTGGTGGGGCGCGAATTCACCCTGGAAAAGCCGATCGAAGGCGGCGTCGGCGCGGTGCGGATCGACGATACCGTCTGGCGGGTGTTCGGCCCGGATACGCCAGCCGGCAGCCGGGTGCGGATCGTGGCGGCGGATGGAGCGAAGCTGACGGTGGCTGCGGTTTAGACTCGAACGTTCTGGCCGCGAAAGATGGCCACATTGACATAGGTCGCAGCTATGATCATATTTAACACGGAGGCTCGGTCCGGTTGAAATCCCTTGCGGAGATCAGTCGGAGCATTGCCTCCTTTTCTATTTGGAGGCGTCTCCATACGGATCGAGCACGAGGACTATTCCCCGTGTCTTGAAGACCTGTTGGTCCCTGTATCCATCTCCCTCCCACTGCAAGCGAGCTAGTTTCGGACCGAACTCTCGAGCGATCTCGGAGCGGCTCGTTAGTTCTTTTCCCCATGCCACAGGGCGGAAGCCCCAGTTTATGCAATAAAGGCAGATGTCTGCAGCCTGGACGGCAACTGTCATCTCCGATGATACAAAAAGTGGCGCAGGAACGATCCAATAGGAGCGATTTCGCCCTGTTGCGGTTCTCGTGAAGTAACTCTCCATCCTTGAAACGAACTTCTTGTCGAGCGTTTTCTCGCTCTCGTCCATGACGATCAGCCCATGTTCATGCTGGGCTTCGAGAAAATAGTAGACGCGTTCGAACAGAAAGACGTGATCCTTACGGAGATAGTCAACGTGCTTGAACCCGTTCGGCTGTTTGGTCCCTCTCGGAATCGCGCAGGCGAACAGTCTGGCTTCGTGGGAGATCATCAGTTCGAACGCGCCGCGCGCCATCTCCAAACAGGCTTGTCCGTAGGCGGTGAACTCGGGCCGCGTTGGCGGCTGCCGACGAACTCCCTTATCGAGAAAAGCGCGGGCAAGCTTTCGGCGTTCCTGGCCGATCAGTGGCTCGCCCTGAGCGGCCCAATTGAAGCGGTCTCCGCTCAGCAGTTTCGCGCCCTTGGCTTCCTTCTGGTATACAGCTAGCCGTGTCCCGAAGGCGTCTTCCTCTAACCGCTGCCAGCCCTGCACGAAGCTCCAGAGTTTCCCCGTGTGGAGCGCTATCCCGCCTCTGACTTCGAGCGGCGTGTTCTTGTGATCGTGGCCGCTCTCGTCGATGAAGAACAGCCAGCTCATGGTAGCCTACGCCACCCCGGCCCGCAGCAGGTCGTGCAGATGCACGATGCCGAGCGGCTTCTTGCCTTCGGCCACCAGCAGCGCGGTGATCTTCGAGGAGTTCAGCAGTTCCAGCGCCTGACCGGCGAGCAGGTTCGGGCTGATCGTCTTCGGATTCCGCGTCATCACCTCGTCGACGGTCGCGGTCATCAGGTCCGGCCGCATGTTGCGGCGGAGGTCGCCGTCGGTGACGATGCCGGCGATCTGGCCGTTGCTGTCGATGATGCCGACGCAGCCGAAGCCTTTGGCGGACATCTCGACCAGCGCGTCCGACATTCGGGTGCCGAGCGGCTTCAGCGGCACCGCCTCGCCGGTGTGCATCAGGTCGCGGGCATATTTCAGCATCGCGCCGAGTTTGCCGCCGGGGTGCAGCACGCTGAAGTCTCTCGGGCTAAAGCCGCGACTTTCCAGAAGAGCAATGGCGAGCGCATCGCCGAGCGCCAGCATCATCAGCGACGAGGTCGTCGGCGCCAAATTGTGCGGGCAGGCCTCGCGGGCCTTCGGCAGCGTCAGCGACACATCGGCCGCGGTCGCCAGCGTCGATGTCGGATCCGAGGTCATCGCCACCAGCGCGATCTTGAACCGCTTGGCGTAGTTGATCAGGTTCTTCATTTCCGGCTGCTCGCCGGACCACGACAGCGCCAGAATGATGTCGTCGGCGGTGATCATGCCGAGGTCGCCGTGACTCGCCTCGGAGGCGTGCACGAAGAATGCCGGGGTGCCTGTCGACGCAAAGGTCGCGGCAATCTTGCGGCCGATATGGCCGGACTTGCCGAGCCCGGTGATGATCAACCGGCCCTTGGCGTTTTGAATGAGGTCGATGGTGGCGGCGAAGCGCACGCCGAGATCGGCTTGCAGCGCGGTGGCGAGCGCCGTCACCCCGCTGGCTTCGGCCTCCAGGGTGCGCAGGGCCGAGGGAATTGCTGCGGCGGCTTGCTCGCTCATTGCGTGTGTCGTGATGCGGGTTTTGGACAGTGCCATGCAGGGTCTCCGGCATGGGCCGCGATGCGGCCGGGGCCCTTCCTAGCATGGTGCCGGCCGGGATGCGACGCGGCGCGTCGCGGCTCCACCCGTTTCTCAACCGCTCCTTAACCATAGTTGTTTTAACTCCATTAACGATGAGGAGCGCCGTGCGCTCCCGCCGCCTTGGTCCAGGATTCTGATTTCGTTGGAGTTTTTTGCTGTCGTGACGTGGGCTCCAGCACCGGGCCGCCGCCCCCGCGCAAGTTTGTGCGCCGGCGCCGCATGCCTGTCGCTCGCTGCGGTTGCCACAGCTCCCGCGGGTGCGCAGAGTCTGACGCGCGATCTGTTCAATCCCCAGCGGGGCGGTTTCGTCGCAGCCCAGGACTTGCCGTTGCGGCCGACTCCGGGCAGCGCGACAGCCGGGACGCTTCGGGCCGGCAACGTCTTCGTGCAGCCGGGCGATGATGCCGGCCCGCCGCTGCGCTCGACCTCGACGACCGGATGGAAGTCCGGCTCCGACGATGCCAATCGGGGCAACACCGGCGTCGCCTATGACGCGCTCAACCGCAGGCGCCAGAAGCCGACCTACTATCCCGGCGCGCCTCGGCCGAAGTCGATCGGTCCCGCCTCGCCGATGGTGACCCCGACGCCGCCACCGGCGCGCCCGCTGCCGCCGTCGCAGACCGCCGCCAAGCCGCCATTGCCGCCCGCGCTTGCCGGCCGGGTGCCGGGCCAGCCACCCCGGCGGCAGCTCAAGCTCGACAACGATCCGTTCGGTGCTGTCGGTGACTACGCCGGCAGCTTTCTGATCAAGGGCGCGCTCGAAGTCGGGGGCGGCTACGATTCCAACCCCGCCCGCACCAACACCGCGCGCGGCTCCGGCTTCTACAAGGTGTCGCCGGAACTGATGATCACGTCGGATTGGGAACGGCATGCGCTGGTCGCAGATCTGCGCGGCGCGTTCACCGGGTACGGCCACGACTTCAATCCGCCGGCCGGCACGGTTTCGCCGGCGCCGATCAGTCTCGATCGGCCGGAATTCAACGGCCATGTCGACGGCCGGATCGATGCCAGCCGCGACACCCGCCTGATCGGCCAGGGCCGGCTGATCGTCGGCACCGACAACCCGGGCAGCCCGAACATCCAGGCTGGCCTGATGAAATATCCGGTGTTCACCACCACCGGATTTTCGGGCGGCATCGATCAGAGCTTCAACCGTCTGCAGGTCACGGTGGTCGGCAATTTCGATCGCACCATGTATCAGGATTCACAGCTCACCGACGGCACCAGCGACTCCAACAAGGACCGCAACTACAATCAATACGGAGCCGTCGGTCGGGTCAGCTATGAACTGAAGCCGGGATTGAAGCCGTTCGTCGAAGTCGAGGGCGATACCCGCGTGCACGACCTTCCGGTCGACCGCTACAAATACCTGCGTGGTTCGGAGGGCGGCTACGCCAAGGGTGGCACCAGCTTCGAGCTGACGCGGCTGTTGACCGGCGAAGTCTCGATTGGCTACGCAGCGCGGACCTATGTCGATCCGCGACTGGAAAAGCTCGGCGGCCTGCTCACTGCCGCCTCGCTGGTGTGGACGGTGACGCCGCTGACCACGGTGAAGTTCAACGCCGACACCACGATCGCCGAATCGCCTTTGCCCGGGGTCTCGGGTGTGTTCACCCACACCTATACGGCCGAGGTCGACCACGATTTGCGACGCTGGCTGACCGCGATCGGCAAATTCACCTACGCCACCTACGACTACCGGGGCTCCGGCCGCTCCGATCGGCTCAACTCGATCGAAGGCAATCTGATCTACAAGCTGAACCGGTCGTTATGGGTGAAGGGCCAGCTCCGCTACGACAAGCTGGATTCCAATGTCGTCGGGGGCAGTTACGACGCCACCGTGGTGATGCTCAGCGTCCGGCTGCAGAACTGAAGCGGCAGAGCACCCGAGACAAGCCGGGGAACTGCAAACGGGGCAGGCCTCCCGGCGCACGCGCTACATCAGCCTCGCCAGCGTGAACGATCGGTCTTCATTCGCCTGAAGCGCACGCCGGAACCGTCCGGCAGCCGGGTGGCGATGTAGCCGGCGGCGAGGCAGGCTTCCCGCTGCGGCATGTGCTCGTCCGGCGCATAGGTCGAATCCCACCAGGCGGCACGTTGCGATGCGCGCGGCAGGTCGAAGCCCAGCATCTCCTCGATCTCGGCCATGCTCAGCACAAGCTCCGGTACGGTCTGCCGGGCAAGGTACTCTCGTAATGGTTCGAAGTTCTTCATCGGCCACGTCAAGATGGTTCGGAAGGGAGGAGGGCGACCGAACGCCTCGGCGTGTCGCCGGGTTCGTTCATCGGCCAGGGCTTACGGCCCGGGGTGAAAGCGGGTGTTAACCGCACGCTATGTCAATAGCTCAACTTAAGCGCTCCGCAAGACATTGCGTAGAACCTGTTCCGATGGATACGCACGGTCTTCTCGACACCATCAAGAAAGAGATCCACCGCCGCCGCCGGATCTCGGCCAGGCTGATGGTGGGATTCTCGCTGGTGACCGTGCTGGGTTTTTCCGCGGTGTGCGGCAGCGTGCTGCTCGATATGCGGCGTGGCGCCGAAGAACTGGCGCGACAGACGCTGGAGAATCTCGCCGCCTCGATCGATGCCGACATCAATCGCAACATCGAACTGTACGACGCCTCGCTGCGTTCGGTCGCCAATAATCTGCTGCTGCCCGAACTGCGTTCCGTCTCCCCGCCGATCGATCGCTTGATCCTGTTCGATCATCTCGTTCCGGCTCCGCATCTCGGCGCGATCCGGGTCTATGACGAGCACGGCGACCTGACCCGCGATTCGGCGGTGCTGCACCCGGCAAAGGAGAACCGGAGCGACCAGCCGTTCTTCGCCGTCCATCGCGACGAGCCGTATTTCGGGCTGTACATCAGCGGCCCGCAGCAGCTCGACGGTCAATATTCGGTGGTGGTCAGCCGAAGGATCAACGGTCCCGGCGGGCAGTTCCTCGGCGTCGTCGCCGGCTCGATCAAGTTCGGCTACTTCCAGGATCTGTTCAAGCGGCTGCGGCTTCGGCCCAACGACATGATCGCGGTGATCGCCCAGGACGGCACCCTGGTGGTCCGCAACCCGTTCACCCAAGAGCTGATCGGCAAGAACATGATGTTCACGCCGGGCGTCCAGAAGATGTTCGAACGTCGCAACGGCTGGTTTGCGGGTGTGGGAACGGTGGACGGCGTGCAGCGGATGTTCGTCTGGAGCGACAGCACCAAGCCGCTGGTGGTGCTGGTGGCGAAGTCGTGGGACGACATCTACGCGATGTGGCGCCGCGAGGCGACCTGGATCGGCATCGTGCTGTTGGTTCTCGCCACTTTCGTGGCCGCCGTGACGGTGTTCTTTCTTCGCGAGATCGATCGTCGGGCTCAGGCCGAGCGCCAACTCGAGGAACTCGCCATCACTGATCCGCTGACCGGCCTGACCAACCGGCGCAAATTCGATGCGGCGATCGACACAGAATGGCGCCGCGCCATCCGGCAGAACACCCCGATCGCGCTGCTGATGATCGATGCCGATCACTTCAAGGCTTACAACGACCGCTTCGGTCATCAGGCCGGCGATCAGATGCTGGTCGGCATCGCAGTGTGCATTGCAGATACCGTACAACGCGCGGGCGACTGCGCCGCGAGATTTGGCGGCGAGGAATTTGCCGTGCTGCTGCCTGGCCTGACGGCATCGGCGGCCGAAGCCGTGGCCGAAACCATCCGGCGCAAGGTCCAGGAATGGTCGGATATCGAAGGCGGCGTGACCGTGTCGGTCGGGGTCGCCAGCACCACACCGGCTGCCGCGCATCAGTGGCACGATCTGGTCGAGGCCGCCGACCGCGCGCTGTATGCAGCCAAGGAGCTCGGCCGCAACCGCTGCGTCGTCGCCGTGCGGGGCGAGGTCACGCTGGTGGCGTAACCTCTCCGGCGCTTCGGTACCGCGCGATTATTTGTCGAGATAACGCTTCATGTCGTCGATCAGGGCGTCGCGCAGGTCGTCGCGCTGCATTGCAAACGCGATGTTGGCGCGCAGGAAGCCGGCCTTCGATCCGCAGTCGTGTCGCTCGCCCTCGAACTCCACGCCATAGAATTTCTGGGTCTTCGACAGCCCGATCATCGCGTCGGTGAGTTGAATCTCGCCGCCGGCGCCGCGCTCCTGCGTCGCCAGGATCTTGAAGATCTCGGGCTGCAGGATGTAGCGCCCGGTGATCGACAGGTTCGACGGCGCCGTGCCGGGAGCCGGTTTCTCGACCATGCCGTCGACCTCGAACACCTTGCCGGTCCGCTTGCCGACGCCGCAGATGCCGTACTGGTGGGTGCGGTCGGCCGGCACTTCTTCCACGGCGATGACGTTGGCCTTGTCGCCGAGCTTCTCGGCGGCCTGGATCATCTGCTTCAGGCAGCCCGGAGTATTGAGCACCAATTCGTCCGGCAGCACCACCGCGAACGGCTCGTTGCCGACGATGTCGCGCGCGCACCACACCGCGTGGCCGAGCCCGTGCGGCGCCTGCTGGCGGGTGAAGCTCATCGCGCCGGCCTCCGGCTGGTCCCGCGCCAGGATCTCCATCTCATTCTTCTTGTTGCGCTTCTCCAGCGTGACATCGAGTTCGAACTGACGGTCGAAGTGGTCCTCGATCATGCCCTTGTTGCGCCCGGTGACGAACACGAAGTGTTCGATGCCCGCTTCCCGCGCTTCGTCGACGACGTACTGGATCAACGGCTTGTCGACGATCGTCAGCATCTCCTTCGGCATCGCCTTGGTGGCGGGGAGAACGCGGGTGCCGAGGCCGGCGACCGGGAAGACGGC
This sequence comes from Rhodopseudomonas sp. WA056, assembly GCF_010906995.1. Lineage (NCBI taxonomy): Bacteria > Pseudomonadati > Pseudomonadota > Alphaproteobacteria > Hyphomicrobiales > Nitrobacteraceae > Rhodopseudomonas > Rhodopseudomonas sp. WA056. The sequence goes on from NZ_QPFS01000001.1 coordinate 69,884, forward strand.
TTTGCGGATTTTCATGAGCTGGGAATCTTTCGAGAGGGACGTGACGGCGAAACCGGACGGTCTTGCAGCCTGCAACCAAGGCGGATGTGTGAAGTTCCGAAACGCGGCGCGCAGCGTCGCCGGAGACAGAATGTCACATCAGAACAGCGGCGTCCCCGGTACGAAAGCATCGAACGCGGCCCAGAACTGCTGGCGGTAACGATCCTGCTCCTGCAGGATTTCGTGCTTGGCGCCGGGAATCACCAGATGCGAGCCTGCGCGCAAATGATAGGCGAACTCTTCGATCGCAGGAGTCGAAACCACGCTGTCCATGCCGGCGGCGGTTATCAGGATCGGCTGCCGGATCTGCGACGGGTAGTCGGTGGCCTTGAAGGCGTGCATCGCGCGGAACGCGGAGTCGGCCCAGGCCACGGTCGGCGAGGCGAGGCCCAGCGTCGGGTCTTCGACGACGATCGCGGCGTTGCGGGCGTAGCGCACCGGGTCCGAGGTCAGCTTGTTGCCGACGAACGGCTCGGTGTTGGCGAGCACGTCGTTGCCGCCGGGCACGTAGCGGCCGCCCTGGCCGGCCAGCCGCATCGCGCGCAGCAGCAGCCTGATCGGCAGTGCGGTGGTGTTGCCGGCGAGGTCGATCATCGGGGCCGACAGCACCATGCGGTCGAACCAGCGCTTGCCGGAGCGCGCGATGCGCAGCATCACCGCTCCGCCCATCGAATGCGCCAGCGCGAAATGTGGCGGTGGGCAGTCCGGCAGCACCACGTCGCGGACGAAGGTTTCGACGTCGACCTCGAAGTCGGCGAAGTTGCGTACATAGCCCTTGCGATAGTCGCGCAGCCGTCGTTCCGAATGGCCCTGGCCGCGCCAGTCGAGCGCCGCGACCGCGAAGCCGCGATCGCGCAGGTCGCGCACCGTTTCGAAGTACTTTTCGATCTGCTCGGTGCGTCCGGTGAAGACGCACACGGTACCCTTGCGATGCCCCGGCGGCTCCCACCGCGCGAACCGCAAGCTCACCCCGTCGGGCGTCTTGATGAAACCGGAGACGGCGTTTTCGGGCACCGGATTGGCAGGAGTCGAGACGAGCGTCATGGACCGGTCCGGAGGGGCGCAAATGCCTGGAAAATTGGGATGAATGCGGCTGGCGCGAACAGCTTCGGGCCCCCTCTTGAACCCCGAAACACCCCTCCCATATCATCTTGGTGCAGGCCACACCAAGGGGTCAGGAACTGACTTCCCGGCTGCACGAATGGCCCGGCCCGATGGCGGGCGGGTCGTCACATAGTCGCTTCTAGGAGGACTTTGACCATGCGTAGCTTCGATCTCACCCCGTTCTATCGGTCCACCATCGGTTTCGACCGGCTGTTCAATCTGCTGGACCAGACGTCCGCCGACGCGGCGGCTCCCGGCTATCCGCCCTACAACATCGAGCGCACCGGCGAGAACGCGTATCGCATCACCGTTGCGGTCGCTGGATTCTCTCCGTCCGAACTGTCGATCGTCAGCAAGGAGAACACGCTGACCATCAAGGGCGAGAAGGGCGGTGAAGAGGCCGGCAAGGCCGAAGTGCTGTATCGCGGTATCGCCGCGCGCGCCTTCGAGCGGGCGTTCCAGCTCGCCGACTACGTCACGGTGAAGAATGCCAGCCTCGAAAATGGGCTGCTGCACGTCGACCTCGTGCGCGAGATCCCCGAGGCGAAGAAACCGCGTAGCATTCCGATCAGCATCAATGCTCAGGCGGCCCCGCAGGTGGTCACCAGCAACACCGAGAAGGCTGCCGCGTAACGCCGCGAGCCGTTCGGCGAATCCCTGTCGCTACATAGACCTCTAGCCAAGCAGGCGCCCCGGGCAACCGGGGCGCTTTTGTGTGATGGTCTGCCATCTTCACTCCAACGTCTGCACCGGCGGCAGCGGTTCGGTCGGGAGGATGGTGGCGGATGACTTTGCCTGGGCCGGTGCCGGACCCGCGGCCGATGGCGTTACGGCCGGCGAGGTCTGGACCGTGGCGGTGTCCTGCTTCGGCGCGCGGGCTCCGTCTTGCTTGGCCTGATCGAGCACCGGCTTCGAGCCGTCCTTGGCGGCGTCGGCGCCAGCGGCCTTGGCTGCCTTTTCACCCGCAGGGTGCTGCGGCGACGGCCGGGGTAGCGGGGTGGCCGGATTTCGGGCGGCGACGCGCGCGACCGGCTTCGGCGGCCGCGGCGGATTGCGTTCGATGAAGCGCGGCAGGCCCTGAATCCGGCCGTAGCTGGCGACTGTCACCTCTTCCATCCGGTCGCCCATCTGCCACGCCGGCATGAACCGGATCAGCCTGCCGGTGCGGGCGTCGATCACCAGGCGACCATCGTCGCCGTCCGGATTGATCACCGCCATGGTGTAGACGAGGCCGCGTTGGCGCGGGTAGCCGAGCGGTGCGAAACCTTCGGCGCGTGCCGCCCGGGTGACTGCGTCCGGCGACAGCACATCGAGCGCGTCGACCGGCGGCGCCGCGTGGCGCGTCTCTCGCCGCAGCGGCGGCGGCATCGCCGCGTAAGAGCCCTGAATGTCCGACACACTGGTGACGGGCGGCCTTGCGGCGCCGCCGGCCGGCAGCGGATCGGCCATCGCCGTGGTTGCGGCGGTCGCGGCTAGACCGGCCGACATCACCCACCCTTTGAATTTCATGGTTCGAAGCTCCCTGCAGCGCCCACTCCGGCGTGGCGCGGGCGGGAGCCTCACGGGGGAATTTGACCGGGGGTTGGCCCAAACGCGGCGCATTTGGCGTGAATCCGCGGCGACGGCGGATCGATCCAACGGAGGACTCGGGCGCGCTTGTGTGCTAGACAAAAATTTGGCAAAGTCGTGCTAGGACAGCATCGCTGTCTCATTTACGGTGGTATCCCGGCACGGGGTTTGCAGCGTCACGCGAGGCGATGGACGTCGCGCGCGGCACCTCATTGTCCGTTGGGCGATATGGACACCGGGGTCTGAATACGCAAATCGTGGCTCGCAGAGCGCGAGCGGTGGCCCGGAGGGTGCCGCGACCGCCTGAGCTGCGCCGACACTGGAGTATCCCCTCCCGGGATGAAGAGGACGAAGATGAGCGGGTCTGAGCTTGCGCGCGAAAACATGGTTGCCAATGCGCTGACGGCGGACTCGGCTGTCAAAACCGCCGTGCCCGAACACGCGCATGAGCACACTTGGCGCCCGGCCGCCGAAGGTCTGTACGACCTGTCGCGCGAGAAGGACGCCTGCGGCGTCGGCTTCATCGCCAACATCAAGGGCGCCAAGTCGCATCAGATCGTCTGCGACGCGCTGCGCATTCTGTGCAACCTCGAGCATCGCGGCGCGGTCGGTGCCGATCCGCGTGCCGGCGACGGCGCCGGCATTCTGGTGCAGATCCCGCACGCCTTCTTCAGCCGCAAGGCCGCCGAGCTCGGCTTCTCGCTGCCGGCGCCCGGCGAATACGCCGTCGGCGCGCTGTTCATGCCGCGCGAGACCTCGTGGCGGAAGGTGATCAAGAGCATCATCGAGGACCGCATCAAGGCCGAGGGCCTGACCTTCCTCGGCTGGCGCGACGTGCCGACCGACAATTCCTCGCTCGGCGAGACCGTCAAGCCCACCGAGCCTGCCAACATGCAGGTGTTCATCGGCCGCGGCAGTGCGATCAAGTCCGAGGACGAATTCGAGCGCAAGCTCTACATCCTGCGCAAGTCGATCTCGAACGCGATCTATCAGCGCCGCGAGCGTGGCCTGGCCGGTTACTATCCGGTGTCGCTGTCGTGCCGCACCGTGATCTACAAGGGCATGTTCCTGGCCGACCAGCTCGGCAAGTACTATCCCGACCTGCACGAGGACGATTTCGCCAGTGCGCTGGCGCTGGTGCATCAGCGGTTCTCGACCAACACCTTCCCGACCTGGTCGCTGGCGCATCCGTACCGCATGGTCGCGCACAACGGCGAGATCAACACCCTGCGCGGCAACGTCAACTGGATGGCCGCCCGGCAGGCCTCGGTGCATTCGGAGCTGTACGGCAAGGACATCAGCCGGCTGTGGCCGATCTCCTACGAGGGTCAGAGCGACACCGCCTGCTTCGACAACGCGCTCGAATTCCTGGTGCGCGGCGGCTACTCGCTGCCGCACGCGGTGATGATGATGATTCCGGAAGCGTGGGCCGGCAACCCGCTGATGGACGAGAAGCGCCGCGCGTTCTACGAGTACCATGCCGCGCTGATGGAGCCGTGGGACGGTCCGGCCGCGCTCGCCTTCACCGACGGCCGCCAGATCGGCGCCACGCTCGACCGTAACGGCCTGCGCCCGGCGCGCTATCTGGTCACCAAGGACGACCGCATCGTGATGGCGTCCGAAATGGGCGTCTTGAAGATTCCGGAAGACCAGATCGTCACCAAGTGGCGGCTGCAGCCCGGCAAGATGCTGCTGGTCGATCTCGAGCAGGGCCGGCTGATTCCCGACGAAGAGATCAAGGCGCAGCTCTCCGCCAGCCATCCTTATGCCGACTGGCTGCATCGCACCCAGATCGTGCTGGAAGAGCTGAAGGAAGCGCCGGTCAAGGGCCAGCGCTCCAACCTGCCGCTGCTCGATCGGCAGCAGGCGTTCGGCTATACGCAGGAAGACATCTCGATCCTGCTGACGCCGATGGCCTCGACCGGCGAGGAAGCCAACGGCTCGATGGGCAACGACACGCCGCTGTCGGCGCTGTCGGACAAGCCGAAGCTGCTCTACACCTATTTCAAGCAGAACTTCGCCCAGGTCACCAATCCGCCGATCGATCCGATCCGCGAGGAACTGGTGATGAGCCTGGTGTCGATCATCGGCCCGCGGCCGAATCTGTTCGACACCGCAGAGCTCGCCGGCACCAAGCGTCTGGAAGTGCGTCAGCCGATCCTCACCGACGGCGACCTCGAGAAGATCCGCTCGATCTCCGAGATCGGCGATCCGCACTTCAAGTCGCGCACGCTCGACACCACGTTCCATTCCGCGCTCGGCGCCTCTGCGATGGAGCAGGTGCTCGACGACCTCAACGCCCGCGCCGAATCCGCGGTGCGTGACGGCGTCAACATCATCATCCTGAGCGACCGCGCCGCCGGTGCCGATCGGATTCCGATCCCGGCGCTGCTGGCCTGCGCCTCCGTACATCATCATCTGATCCGCGTCGGCCTGCGCACCTCGGTCGGACTGGTGATCGAGTCGGGCGAGCCGCGCGAAGTGCATCACTTCGCCTGTCTGGCCGGTTTCGGCGCCGAGGCGATCAATCCGTATCTGGCGTTCGAGACCATCATCGCGCTGAAGGACCGGCTGCCGGCCAAGCTCGACGACTACGAGATCGTCAAGCGCTACATCAAGTCGATCGGCAAGGGCCTCTTGAAGGTGATGTCCAAGATGGGCATCTCGACCTACCAGTCGTATTGCGGCGCGCAGATCTTCGATGCCGTCGGCCTGCGCCACGACTTCATCGCCAAGTACTTTGCCGGCACCCACTCGCAGATCGAGGGCGTCGGCCTCGCCGAGATCGCCGAAGAGACCGTGCGCCGGCATCGCGACGCGTTCGGCGATGCGCTGGTGTACAAGACCGCGCTCGATGTCGGCGGCGAATACGCTTTCCGCACCCGCGGCGAAGACCACGCCTGGACGGCGGATTCTGTCGCGACGCTGCAGCATGCGGTGCGCGGCAATTCGCAGGAGCGCTACCGCGCTTTCGCCAAGCTGCTCAACGATCAGCAGGAAAAGCTGCTGACGCTGCGCGGCCTGTTCAAGATCAAGGGCGCCGAGGCCGAAGGCCGCAAGCCGGTGCCGCTCGCCGAAGTCGAACCGGCCGCCGAGATCGTCAAGCGGTTCGCGACCGGCGCGATGAGCTTCGGCTCGATCTCGCGCGAGGCGCACACCACGCTGGCGATCGCCATGAACCGGATCGGCGGCAAGTCGAACACCGGCGAGGGCGGCGAGGAGCCGGATCGCTTCAAGCCGATGGCGAACGGCGACTCGATGCGCTCGGCGATCAAGCAGGTCGCCTCGGGCCGGTTCGGTGTGACGACGGAATATCTCGCCAATTCCGACATGATCCAGATCAAGATGGCGCAGGGTGCCAAGCCCGGCGAAGGCGGTCAGTTGCCCGGCCACAAGGTCGATGCGACGATCGCGGCGGTGCGCCACTCGACCCCCGGCGTCGGCCTGATCTCGCCGCCGCCGCACCACGACATCTACTCGATCGAGGATCTGGCGCAGCTCATCTACGATCTGAAGAACGTCAATCCGTCGAGCGCGATCTCGGTGAAGCTGGTGTCGGAAATCGGCGTCGGCACCGTCGCGGCGGGTGTTGCGAAAGCGCGCGCCGACCACGTCACCATCTCGGGCTTCGAAGGCGGCACCGGCGCTTCGCCGCTGACCTCGATCAAGCACGCCGGCAGCCCGTGGGAAATCGGCCTTGCCGAAACTCACCAGACCCTGGTGCGCGAGCGGTTGCGGTCGCGTATCGCCGTGCAGGTCGACGGCGGTTTCCGCACCGGCCGTGACGTCGTGATCGGTGCGCTGCTCGGCGCCGACGAGTTCGGCTTCGCCACCGCGCCGCTGATCGCGGCCGGCTGCATCATGATGCGCAAGTGCCATCTCAACACCTGCCCGGTCGGCGTCGCGACCCAGGATCCGGTGTTGCGCAAGCGCTTCACCGGCCAGCCCGAGCACGTCATCAACTACTTCTTCTTCGTCGCCGAAGAAGTCCGCGAGCTGATGGCGAGCCTCGGCTACCGTACCTTCAACGAGATGGTCGGCCAGTCGCAGATGCTCGATCAGGCCGCGCTGGTGGCGCATTGGAAGGCCAAGGGCCTCGACTTCTCCAAGCTGTTCTTCAAGCAGAAGGCGGAGAAGGGGCAGACGATCTTCCACTCGGAATATCAGGATCATCATCTCGACAGCGTGCTCGACCGCAAGCTGATCGCCAAGTCGCAGGCGGCGATCGACCGCGGTGCGCCGGTGAAGTTCGAGATCGAGATCAACAACACCGACCGCTCGGCCGGCGCGATGCTGTCCGGCACTGTCGCCAAGCATTACGGCCACGCCGGCCTGCCGGCAGACACCATCCAGGTGCACCTCAAGGGCACCGCGGGTCAGGCGTTCGGCGCCTGGCTGGCGCGCGGCATCACCTTCGATCTCGAAGGCGAAGGCAACGACTACGTCGGCAAGGGTCTGTCGGGCGGCAAGATCATCGTCCGGCCGCCGGCGATTTCCGGCATCGTGCCGGAAGAGTCGATCATCGTCGGCAACACCGTGATGTACGGTGCGATCGAGGGCGAGTGCTACTTCCGCGGCATCGCCGGCGAGCGCTTCGCGGTGCGTAACTCGGGCGCGGTCGCGGTGGTCGAAGGCGCCGGCGATCATTGCTGCGAATACATGACCGGCGGCATCGTCGTGGTGCTCGGCAAGACCGGGCGCAATTTCGCGGCCGGCATGTCGGGCGGCGTCGCCTACGTGCTGGACGAGGACGGCTGTTTCACCAAGACCTGCAATATGGCGATGGTCGAGCTCGAGCCGGTGCTGTCGGAAGAGATGATCAACGCCGGCGCGTTCCATCAGGCCGGCGATCTCGAAGCGCACGGCAAGGTCGACGTGTTCGCCGATCTGCTCGGCGCCGACGTCGAACGGCTGCATGTCTTGATCTCGCGCCACGCCAAGTATACCGGCTCCAAGCGCGCCCAGGACATCCTGGCGAACTGGGCGAGCTACCTGCCGAAGTTCCGCAAGGTGATGCCGGTCGAGTATCGCCGCGCCCTGCGCGAGATGAAAGCTCGCGCCGCCGAGGAGCCGAAGATCGCGATCGGGGCGTAGGTTCTCGATCGCTCATCCTTCGAGACGCGCGCCGCAGGCGCGCTGCTCAGGATGAGGGCCGGACGCGCGGCGTGCCGCTGTCCGGCAACCAGCACAGTCCCCTCGAGGTGAGGAGGCGCAAAGCGCCGTCTCGAACCATGAGGGCCACGAAACGAAGACTTAAAGTCGAAGACAAGAATTCGAGGCGTCAGAGTTCGATGGGCAAGGTCACGGGGTTTCTGGAAATCGAGCGGCACGATCGCGCCTATGCGCCGGTCGCCGAGCGGATCAAGGGCTACAACGAATTCGTGGTGCCGCTCAGCGAGAAAGACCTGCGCGACCAGGCTGCCCGCTGCATGAACTGCGGCATCCCGTATTGCCACGGCACCGGCTCGCCGCAGCCGGGAGCGACCGGCTGCCCGGTCAACAACCAGATCCCGGACTGGAACGACCTAGTCTACAACGGCTATTGGCAGGAAGCCGCGCGCACCCTGCACTCGACCAACAACTTCCCGGAATTCACCGGCCGGATCTGCCCGGCGCCGTGCGAAGCGTCGTGCACGCTGAACATCGACGACAACCCGGTCACCATCAAGACGATCGAATGCGCGATCGTCGACACCGCGTTCGATAACGGCTGGGTCAAGCCGGAGATCGCCGCGGTCAAGACCGGCCAGAGCGTCGCGATCGTCGGCGCCGGCCCGGCCGGCCTTGCCTGCGCCCAGCAGCTCGCGCGCGCCGGCCACGACGTCCACGTCTATGAGAAGTTCGCCAAGGCCGGCGGCCTGCTGCGCTACGGCATCCCGGACTTCAAGATGGAGAAGCATCTGATCGACCGCCGCGTCGCGCAGATGGAGGCCGAAGGCGTCACCTTCCATTACGGCGCGCCGGTCGGCGGCAGCGCTCCGGGCGCGGTCGATCCGGCCGAGCTCCTGAAGCAGTACGACGCCGTGGCGCTGACCGGCGGCGCCGAAGCGCCGCGCGATCTGCCGATCCCGGGCCGTGAGCTTGCCGGCATCCATTTCGCGATGGACTTCCTCACCCAGCAGAACCGCCGGGTCTCCGGCGAAGCCGTGAACGGCACCGACATCCTCGCCGCCGGCAAGAACGTGGTGGTGATCGGCGGCGGCGACACCGGTTCGGACTGCATCGGCACCTCGATCCGTCAGGGCGCCAAGTCGGTGACCCAGATCGAGATCATGCCGGCGCCGCCGGAGCGCGAGAACAAGGGACTGACCTGGCCGAACTGGCCGATGAAGATGCGCACCTCCTCGAGCCAGGCCGAAGGCGCGCAGCGCGAATTCGCCGTGATGACCCAGTCGTTCGAAGGCGAGGGCGGCGTCGTCAAGAAGCTGAACTGCGTCCGCGTCGATGCCAAGTTCCAGCCGATCCCCGGCACCGAATTCGTGCTCGAAGCCGACCTCGTGCTGCTGGCGATGGGCTTCGTCTCGCCGGTCAAGGAAGGTCTCCTCACCCAGCTCGGCGTCGCGCTCGACCCGCGCGGCAACGTCGCCGCCGACCTGTCGCACTTCACCACCTCGGTCGACAAAGTCTTCGCCGCCGGCGACATGCGCCGCGGTCAGTCGCTGGTGGTCTGGGCGATCAGGGAAGGGCGCCTGTGTGCGCAGGCGATCGACCGGTTCTTGATGGGTAGCACGACGCTGCCGCGGTAAGCCCCGCATAGCAGCGCCGTAGGATGGGTTGAGCGCAGCGAAACCCATCATCACGCCGCGCGGCGATGGGTTTTGCGCTGCTCGACCCATCCTACAGACGATCACTCACGCAGGCCTCATGCGCGGGCTCGACCCGCGCATCCATCGCGCGCGCAACTAACCAACAGCACGGCCTCATCCTGAGGAGCCGCGGCGAAGCTCGAAGAGCGTAGCCGGGGCGTCTCGAAGGATGGATTGCCAGGTCAAGCCCGGCAATGACGCAGCACCGCAGGGCGGTAGGATGGGTTGAGCAAAGCGAAGCTCTCCATATGGCGTTGCCGCGAAGCGGTATGTGCCGCGCGGATCAATCCATCTCATGCGTTGGACTGCATCGTCATGTGACAGTCAGGATGGTATGCCAAGTCGGTGGGGGTCGATTAGCCAACCACGTACGTTGCAAAGAAATTGCCAAACGTCCCCTGTCGTTGGTTTCGAATAGTCCGGATGTTTGGAGTCTTCGCCCATCTTTGTAAAAATGTCGATCAGCCACGGAGGTCCATGCCCGCGAGCGCCAAGGTTAGCTAACCAACATTCCAGCTCTCCACCAGGAACGACGAAAAGTCCGTACTCCGCGAGCTGATTGAGCAGGCTTCGAGCGACGTTCGAATCGCCTTCGGTGAGTAGATTGATTCCGCCGTCGCGCTTCATGTCTTTTCCGGTAGCGGCAATTGCCGATTTTACAGAGGTGCGGAGTGACGCCAACGCGTCCCGAGCGATCTCTGGAATGTTCGCGCCGTCAAGAATGCCGGACCACTGTTTTCCACTGTCCTTTAGTACGTCGATATCGACGATACCGGCCGTTGGAATGCCGAGCCTCCGAAGCGGTGCCATGATGGTCTGAATCGTGTGCTTCCCCTGTGAGTTGAGGAACAGGCAGTTTGGAATTCCCCACTCAGGTTTGTACCGCAAAAGCCTTTCGTTGATCTCTTGGTAGAATGCACGGTCTGCGTCTGATTCTGTGACGACAACGTTCTCATAAAAAAGACCGTTGAGAACGCCGGTCGATCTGAGCAATGGATTTTTCATTAGCTCGAGAATCTCAGAGCTAGGCAAGACGCGAGCAGTTGCAACACCCGAGCGATATGTGAGCCGAATGATGTTGACGGGGGCGCCTGATTGGATACAGCCCATCACGAATTGAGGGCTGTGTGTAGAAGCAAAAACTCGCTTATTCGAGTTGACGGCTGCGCGAGAAACTTCGTCACCGAGCTTGTGGGCCAGCGATGGATGAAGGAAAGCTTCTGGCTCATCTATAAGCAGAACGTGGGGATTTCCCGCAATAAGCTCCATAATGATTCCAGTGAATGCTTTCACTCCATCGCTGGCATCCTCTATTGGAGGCGCGGCGGAATGAAACGCGACGCCCGCCTCGTGGATGTTCCGTTCTTCCATTTCATCGTATGGCGCGCGCGGAGAATATCGTATCCGTAGGTGTCCCAAATTTGTCGGGTCTACCACAAAATATGATTGAAACGCTTCGTAGCCTATTCTTCGTACCTCTTTCCGCTTTTCATTGTCCCGGAATAACGTTTGAAGTGTGGTCTGGGGGTTCTTTTGTAGGTCGCCTCCGGGGCTCTGATTAATTAGATTGATGCGGTTGTGTCCGTCCAGTTTGATAACGAAATGACGTAAGTACCATTGGATAAAGACGTCTGGCTGTTCGTTTGGCTTTTGCGGAATCTCGTAAAGTAGTTTGAGATCAACTTGCATTCTGGTTCCTCTGGAAGCGATGATCGCTCCGCCGGGCCGGATAGTCTCGTTTGGTTGTTTCTCGGATAGTATGCTGGAGAGATTGTCCCGTATTTCATCTGGAGAACGTCCTTCAAACGCAATTTTATCTATTATCAGGCCGTTCGAAGAGCTCGCTCCCTCCGTTGTGTATTTATATATTTCCAACAGCGTTCTGCTCTTTCCCGAATTGTTGGGCCCTACGAACAGATTCACCGGTTCGGCGTGAATGGGATGTGGAGGCGTGTCCGGATTGCTGCCGAACTTCAAATATACAGTGCTAATCATTCCCGTCTGCCTTGGTGCAAGAACTTTGAGCGTCGTCTCTGAGGGCTTTTGTGTTGCATACACGAGTTGACACTCAATCAATATAGGAATATAAGCCGATGCACCCTCTCCCATCGAGGGGCGCCTCCGGAGGCGTCTTGAGGCGGGGAGAGGGGCGGCGTCCTGCGTTGCGTGGTTCGCAGCCACGTGGCCCGGGAGGCCGAGGGTCGCCGTCCGCCGCTACTACGAGCGGCCGCCGCTTCAGAGGCTGGACGGGTACAGTGGAGGCCGGGGAAAGCCCGCAAGCTCGCTGTGTCCCGGAAGAACGGTCCTTCGGCCCAAAGATCGCCGCGGTGGGCGCGCCGTGAGGCGTTGCGCGAGGGATCGCAAGCCCTCGCGACAAGATCCACCCTTAGCGCCGCACGGCGCGCCCCGCCCCTCGCTGCGATAGCGACGGGCGCACAACTCGGGCTCATCGAGCCGCGAGAGCGATTGGCCGTGGCTGTTTGACAGTGTGGATCGGAGAATGGGATGAGGCGGTGCGCTCGCGCCGCGCTGCTCGGCATCGCCCGACGTGATCGGGCGACCAGCAGTTCAGCCCGTAGGGCGGATTAGCGAAGCGTAATCCGCCGCCACTTGGACGCAAGCCCAGCCGCCGCTCGGCGGGCTACGCCTTCGGCTACCCCGCCCTACGGTCACACGTCGGCGTTACGTTTTCTTCTTCGCAAACATCGTCTCGAATAGCTGTTTGGCGCGCGTGAGGCCTTGGCCGGTGAAGACGACCGACTTCACCTTACCGGCCGGGTTTCCGATCAGACCCTTGTCGTGCAGCCGGTCGAGGGTGTCCCAGTCGTGGCCTTTCCAGGCGCGGGTTCGGTCATGCAGCGTCAGATACAGCAGCGCCAGAGTCGCGTCGTCGATCTTGTCGGTGTCGAATTCCATCCTCGATCTCCTGGCCGGTTGGGCGGATGAGCGAAGCGTAATCTGTCACTCCCTCAATGAGAACACCGTTGCCACCGGCGGGTTACGCCTTTGGCTGACCCGCGCTACGGTCAAGCGACGCTAGGCTTCGCCGAACTCACCTTCGACACTGGCATCACCCGCCCAGTCGAGCGGAAACACCCCGCGTCGGACGTCGCGATGGAACGACGAATACGGCCAATCCTGCACACGGCTAACCAGCCCATGCTTCACCGGGTTGATCATGCAGTACTCGACGTGCCGGACGTAGTCCGCCTCGTCGCGGATCAAGTGCTCCCAGAACCGGCGCTGCCAGATGCCGCGTTCGCCCCGCCTGGCGCGCACCGCGCTCAGCCGCTCCGCTTTGGGCAATTCCTTTGCGAAACGCGTCTTGATCAATCGCCAGCGGGTCGAAAAATCAGCATCGCCGTGCGGCAGAGTCCACACCGCGTGAAGATGATCCGGAAGCACCACGACGGCGTCGATCTCGAACGGAAAGCGCTCCCGCGTGCGCGCGACCGCGTCACGCAGAATCGCGATGTGATCGACCAGCAGCGTGTTGCGGCGTTCGAGCAGAGTGACGGTGAAGAACCAACATCCGCCCGGAACGAAGGCACGACGGTAGTTCGGCATCGGCCACCTCGGGCGCAGATGGCGGATTACGCTTCGCTAATCCGCCCTACGATCGCCTCTCCGCTACTTCACCGCCGCCCGCATCGCTTTCCAGTCGAAGCCTTTCGCGGTCGCCAGCGCGTCGTCTTCGCCGAGCCCCTTGAACGACAGCGACAGTGCGGCGGCGGGGCCGAGCGCGATCAGGATGGTGCCGGACTTGTCGCTGGCCTGGAACGTCCGCGTCACCTTGAAGCCGTCGATGGTGGTGGTGCTGGCCGGGCCGTGGCTGGCTTCGGTCTTCATCCCGGTGCCGCCGGCCGCCAGCCGGCTCTGCGCCGGCGGGCCGGCGAGGAGCTGGACGCTGACATGGATCTCGCCGCGCGCGTAGCCACGCTGCACCACCACGATCCGGCTGCCGCCGTCCTGCATCGCCATGCCGCCGAGCTTGCCGGCTTTCCAGCCTGGCAGCTCGACCAAGAGCGGCGCATACGGATCGAGGCCGTCGCCGGCGCGCGCCGCGGACGGCGGCGCCAGCACCGCCGCGGCAAGCGCGGGCATTGCGACAGCCAAACCAGCAAGACGACGACGCGCGATCATGACAACCTCCAGTTCAAGACAGCGGCGGCAGCCTAGCAAGGCCGCAGGCCCCAGCATTGATCTGAGCGCACGATCGCCGAAGGTCGCAGGCCGTCGCCGTGCTGACCCGGGCGCGCCGGATCGGACGCGCCCCCCGTCGACCGACGCCATGCCGGACCACGGCGTTCGCCGTGCCCGGCGGAGGCGCCGCGGCAGCTTGGCCTGCGTTCCGCGCGGCCGGCTCAGCGCTGGCCGACGATGGTGCAGAACTCCACCGACTGGCCGTCGCGGAAGGTTTGATGGTGCAGGTTGGTGGTGATGGTCTCGAAGCCGAGGATCTTCAGAATCTCGATGATCGTCGCAGTCGGCAGGAACCACCAGGACTCGATCGGCTCGAGCCGGTCGGCCCGCGGCAGGAATTGCAGATAGAGCTGGCCCGACGGCGGTTCGATCGGCTCCTGGTTCCAGAAAAAGAACGGCTTGGTCAGTTCGGTGACGACGATGCGGTCGCGGCAGCGCTCGGCGGCGCGGTGCAGCGCCAGGAACGGATCGCGCAGGTGCAGCAGCATGTTCTTGACCGTCACGATGTCGAAATCACCGAGGCTGTCGTCGACATTGTAGACCGAGCCGTAGGCCATCTTGGCACGCGACTGGTACTTCTGGTGCGACAGCCACCAGGAATTGTTGATGCGCCGCAGATGCTGCTTGCGCTGCTCGATCACAGCGGCGACCTCCGCCTTCTTGTAGGGCACGATGTCCCATTCGTGCTTGTCGTCGAGATCGTAGGCCACCACCTCGGCGCCCTGTTTCTCCATCCAGAAGCACAGATGGCCGCTCGCCGAGCCGATCTCCAGCACGCGCTTGCCGCTGAGATCGATGCCGCCGACATAGTCCGCCTCGCGGCCGCGGATGTCCCATTCGCCCGGAATCAGCCCGAGCTCCGGCAGCTCGACGGTGTGGTAGAAGTAGCAGTCGTTCAGCGTCACGTCGCGCGGCGGTGCAAAGGTCATCGAACTGGTCCCGGGGGTCGGCGCGGAGGCTGCCAGATCTCCGCAGATTTGAAGCGGGCGGACTATAGTGGACCGCGGAGCGCGGTCAAATCGCGGCCGGTCGCCCGGTGAGGCCGGCGCGCGCTGCGTCCGGCGTGCCGTGTCTGCGCCCGCTGGCGCGCCGCCGCGCATCGTGGCACATCGGTCCACCGCCGATCGACACTGCCGGGAGACGCCGCGTGCCTGCCCTCGCTCCGAGACCGCCCCTCGTGAAGAGACTGGCGCTCACGCCCGGCACCCGCCTTGTCGCTGCGCTGCTGGTGCTCGTGGGTCTGTCGTTCGCGGTGACGCTTGCGACCGGCTACAATGCGGATGCGTTGTACGTCTATTCGCAGGCGAAGGACCTGATCCAGCTCGGCTCGCTGCGCGGCTGGACGTTCTCGGCGATCCCGTTCACCGTGCCCGACCTTTTGATCGCGCTGCCTTTCGCGGCGTTGGTGCAGAACCCGCGCGTCTATTATCTGGTCGCCGCGCCGGTCCAGATCGTCCTGCTCGGTGCCGCGCTGTCGGTCTGGCTTTCGCGGACGCAAGGCCGGCGGTTCGACCGGACGATGCTGCAGTTCGCGATCGGTGCCGCGTTCATCGTCCTGCTGTGTGGCGCTGCGCTCCATCCGTTCGGATATTTCGCCGTCCAGCCGCTGTTCATCCTGAACTATCACGGTCTGGCGGCGATCTGCGCCACGGTGCTGGCCGTCGTGGCCTGCGACGACGATTTCAGGATGCTCAGGAATCACCTGACGGCGACGCTGGTGGCAGTCGCGCTGCTGACCGCCTCGGATTTCTACTTCGCGTTCTATTTCGGTGCGATGCTGGGCGCGTCCCTGCTGCTGTCGCGATCGCTGGCGCTGCTGCCGCTGGTCGCCGCGGTCGGATCGCTGTCCGGCGCGGTGTTCGTCGCCTCGTATCTGCTGAACCCCTCGCTCGGCGTGCATATCGAGGCGAACGCCGCGATCAAGGCCGAGCTCGGCACCGGGCAGGTCGTGTCGCGGATGATCGGCCTGATGGTGGTGCCGACCGTCCTGGTGCTGATCCTGCGACTTCGCGGCACGCTGTCGCGGCGCAGCCTGATCCTCTACGTGGCGCTGGTCGCGACGAGTGCTGCCCTGGCCGCCGGCGGCCTGATCAAGGACCGATACGGGTTCCGCTACCTGACGATCCTGGTACCGGTCTCGCTGGTGCTGTTTCTCGAGGTCGTGCGCGCGGTGCCGCCGCGGCGCGAGGCGGCGCTTCTGGCGGCCGCGGCCGCGAGTGTCGGCGCTGCCGTGCTGGTAGTCAGCCTGAAGCCGACCGCGACGCTATCGACCTACCGCGACGAGATCGCCTGCATCGACGCGGCCGATCGCCCTGGCTCGACCATCGTCGCCGAATATTGGCCTGCCAAGATCGTGTTCGAGGGCACCGGCCGCCGCCACAATCTCGTTCAGGTGGACGGAGCGCTGCATCCCCGGGACTGGATCAGCAACGCGCGATGGCGCTCCCTGCACGCCGGCGGCCGCACGACGTTCGTCGTCACCGACCAGATCGCGCAGCAACCGCTGGCCCGCCTCGCGCGCGACACCGCGGCCGAGACCATCTGCGGCGGCAGACTCCTGAGGATCGATCGCCCTCCGGCCGAGCTGGACGACCTGAAATGGGCTGCGCCCGAAGCCGCGGATTAGCGCGCACCGATCTGGATCACAGACACTTCACTATTCATGATTCCAATCACATTGCGGAGGTGCAACAGGCGCACCCGACACCTGATGATTGTGCTCAATCAATGCTGCGCGAAGACGGCGGACTAAGCTCGCGCGCGAACTCACAGCGGAGGACGTTTGTCATGACCGCATCCGAGGTCGAAGCCCTGCATGGTTTTCTGTTCGCCAAGCTCGCCGCGATCGGCTCGAGAAGCGAGACGCCGATCTACTACCTGCAGCAATTCGACGACAGCGACCACCGCGTCGCAGTCGACGGCAAGTTGTTTCACGATGAACCGACGCTGCGACCCTATCTCGCCACCAAGGTGACGGTGACCGGCACGCAGGGACCGGAGTATTTCCAAGTCGCCTCGATCACGCGCTGCTCGCCGGAAACCGACGGCTGCGTGATCAATTGGGGCGACTGAGCCACGGCAACACTTGCGGATTCGCTCGCGAACGCGCGCCGCTTGGGCTCGGGCACGACCGGCCAATGCCCGCTTGGACGGCTACTCGCGACATTAACGTTCAGTTAACGATAACCGGACGCTGACGCGAACCAGACAATTGTCGTCGCGATTAGTATCGCATCGAAACCGATGGAGAGATGCGATGAGCGAAGCGACGTTGATACTTCCGAACATGCGCGGCGGCTGCGCCACCGCCGATGGCAAGGTGCACACGCTGTTTCGGATCAACAGCCGCGTCCGGCGCAAGATGGCGCAGCCGACGGCAGTGACGTCCGCGCCGCCGGCCGCAAACGATGATCGCACGCCGGACGATCGCGCCCGCGAAGGCTGAGTCCGTTCGCACGGCAGCTTACGCCACCGCCGGCACCTTCACCCGCGCACCGGGCGCAATCGTCGGCGGCGCGGCGTTGAGGTGATCGATCGCGAAGCCGGCGGCGGCCTTGTAGCCGGCCATGAAGGCGGCGCGCTCGGCCGGCGGGATCACGTCGTCGATGTTGTCGAAGGTGCCGCCGCAGCGCTCGTCGACCAGGTTGAGCAGGCCGAACGGGCCGGCGCCGCGATTGCGCAGGATCAGCTGCGAGATCGGGCCGCACAGCTTGGCGTCGAACGCCGCCAACGCCGCTTCGGTGGCTCCATGCGCGACCATCGCAGCGCCGAGTTCGCGCGCATCGACGATCGCCTGGGTGCCGCCGTTGGAGCCGGTCGGATACATCGCGTGCGCCAGCAGCACCGGGCCGTCGCGCCAGGTGCTAACCGGATCGCGGTCGATCATCGGATTCTCGTAAGCGGAGTCGGCCTCGCGGATCATCGCCGGCACGTCGAGCCAGTCCCAAACCCAGCCGTCGAAATGATGCGCGAACTCGGAGGTCGGCACCTGCCGGAACCAGCCCTGCTGCTTCCAGCCTTCGGCATTGTCGAGCGTGACCTCGGCGATCCAGTTCAGCATCGACAGCCCGGTCGCGGGATCCGGATGCGAGATCGGATAGATCACTACGCGGTGGCGATGGGTGCCAAGGCCGATGAACGAGGCGCCGCTGCGGGTCGGTTTGCCCCAGGTGGTGCCGCGCCACATCACCGCGCCGCCCCAATGGATCGGCGGCTGGTTCGGATGCATCTGCGCCCGCACCGCGGAGTGAATGCCGTCGGCGCCGATCAGCAGCGCGCCGGTCACTTCGGAGCTGCCGCCATCGGCATGCTCCAGCGTCGCCACGACGCCATCCGCGGTCTTGCGATAGGAGGTGACGCGGCGGCCGAGTTGCACCGCATCGGCGCCGAGCCGTTCGACCACGCGGGCGTGCAGCAGCATGTGGAAGCGGCCGCGATGCACCGCATATTGCGGCCAGCGATAGCCGGCGGCCTCGCCGCGCGGCTCCGCATAGATGTCGTTGCCGTTGAGCCCGACCAGCGCCCATTCCTTCGCCGGCAGGCCGACGCGATCGAGGTCGGCTTCCGTGATGCCGAGGTCGAGCAGTTCGCGCACCGCGTTCGGCTGCAGATTGATGCCGACGCCGAGCGGCCGCATCTCGCGCGCCGCCTCATAGACGACGCAAGGCACGCCGATCTGATGCAGCGTCAACGCCGCCGCAAGCCCGCCAATGCCGCCGCCGGCGATGATGACTCTGTCGCTCATGAGAAGGACGTCCTACCCGCTTGTGATTGCGACTTGCTGTAGCCAGCAACGCCCGGCGAGGCAAGCAAGGCAGGCTCACAGGGTGCGGGCGCGGCGCCACCGGTATTCGGCTTTCGCCGCGACGAAGGCGCTTGACGAACACGAACATATCAGGAACATTATGCAACCAGGAATTGCGTAACGATGAGCCGGGCTACGCAGGGGAGATGTCGATGCGGTGTCGTTCTAGGCTCTCGCGCAACTTCGGCGCAGCAGAGCGTCGCCCTCCCCGCCCCCGACAGGATGAGCTGTCGTGATGAGTCCGGAGGAAGGCATAACCACCAAACCAGACGCGCTGCTGGTCATTCCGGACGGCGATCAGGTCACGGGCCGCTGCGATTGCTGCGGCCAAATCAGCCGCCGTGTCTGGGGCACGATTTCAACGGCGGACGCCGCGGTCGCGGCTTACATGGTGTGGTGGACGGTCGGCCACATCGCCGAGCACGGTGCGGAGATCGACCTGATCTGCGGGCGCTGGGGCGACGACACCAGTGTGTCCGACCGCTTCGTCGTTCGGCTGCATCATTTCATCGCGGCGAGCGGGCCAGCGGTGATGGTGCAGGATGCCAGCCTCGCGGACGGCCTCGACCGGCTCGCCGCGTGCGCTTTGCGGCGCGACGACATCATCGGCACACCGCGCGCCGCGGAGGTGTTCGCGTTGTACGACGCGATCGCGCAGCAGGATGCGCGGCTGGCCGAGCTGTTCGGCGCGCCGGCTCCGTGCGGGCATTGCGGCCCGCGCACCGAGCACCGCAAGCTTCCGTCGCGGCGCAGTCGTTCGGGAGCGCGCCGTGGCCGGACTATTTGAGTCCGATCGCGAGGCCGGACAGATCGAGGTCGGCGATCAGCCCGACCTGCGATCCGCTCAGTTCGAGCACCGCGCCCTTCTCGTTGCGCAGCACGATGGCGCGGGCGCCGATCCCGATCGCCGCGCCGGCCCCGACTGCGCCGTACACACCGGCGACGTCGCGCGGCGAGCGGATGTTGCTGACCCGGCCGGCGAGCTGCGCCTTGGAGCCGCCGAACACCAGACCGTAGGACAGCCCGCCGATCGACAGCGGATAGCGCTTGCCGCGGAAGCTCAGCGTGCCCGAGCCGCCGGAACCGCCGATCACCCAGCCGCCCTTGTAGATCGTCAGCGTGATCCGTCCCTCGTCGGCATGGGCCGACGCGCCCAGTGCAAAGAGGCCGATCAGCACGGCAACCACCGTCCCCAGCAATCCACGCATCCCGCTCTCCTTCATCCCGCCCCTTACGGGCTTCATCTTTCCCGTCTAGCACTGCCATTGCGATTCGGGCGCCAAGACGGTGAAACCACCACGACCGCGACATCGGACCTGCATCTTGTACTGAACCGGCGCATCACTCGCGGCGACAACGAACCGCGACGCTGCACGAATACGACCAAAAGGAGAATCGAATGGCTGCCACCCGCCGATCCGCCGTCAGACTGCTCGTCGGCGGTCTGACGTGTCTTGTCGTCGTGGCACCCTCGCTCGCGGCCGAAACTCCGAAATCGTCCGACCTTCTCACCGAAAAGCTCAATGCCTATATCGGCTGCCTCAATCGGCTGTCGGCGCGCGCGTTCGATTCCCGCTCACGCTATTTTTCCTGGGCCGCCAAGACCGGACCGACCGGCAAGGAACGGATCGTCTACGGCACCTACACGATCTACGACACCAAGGACTGCCGCGCCGCCGTCGAGAAGGCGAACGCAATCGAGCCGCACGAACCCGACCTCGAAGCCGCCGCTTCTGCCTACGCGAACGCGGTCGGCAAGCTCGAGCCGCTGCTGAAGGAGACCGACGACTACTACACGCAGGAGAACTACAAGGACGACAAGATGGCAAAGGGCAAAGCCCTGCATCCCCGTCTGGTCGCCGCCTGGGACGCGTTCGCGGATGCCGACCGCAAATTGCGCGGCGGCGTCGAAATCATCAAGGACCGTCAGTCCGCCGAGAAGCTGACTGCGATCGAACGCAACGAAGGCCGCAAGGCGCGCTACCAGATCGAAGCGACCATGATCGACGCCAAGCGCGTGGTTCGCGCGGCCGACGCCGAAAAGCCAGATCTGACGGCGCTGACAGCGGCCATCGACGCTTATGGGAAGACCGTGGCGGCGAACGAGGCTTTTACCGAGGGCGAGCGAAACGCCAGGATCGGTTCAATGTTCATGTCGAACGCCAAGTCCTTTCTCGTCACCGCCAAGCAACTGATGCGCCGCCATCGCGACAAGACGCCGTATTCGAGCGGCGAGAAGATGATGCTGAGCAACGCCGGCTCGGGATGGATGGTGGAAGGCTCGCCGCCGCGCCTGCTGCGCGACTACAATCAGCTCGTCGACACCTACAATCGCGGGCCGGGTTTCTGAGAGGCCGACCGGGGCTCGGTCAGTCCATCAGGTTTCCTGGACGACACGGCGCGAGGCCGAACTGAATCGGTGAAGCCCCGCGCCGCATGCGATCGGCGCTTGTGC
The DNA here is from genome assembly GCF_010906995.1 of Rhodopseudomonas sp. WA056. Lineage (NCBI taxonomy): Bacteria > Pseudomonadati > Pseudomonadota > Alphaproteobacteria > Hyphomicrobiales > Nitrobacteraceae > Rhodopseudomonas > Rhodopseudomonas sp. WA056. The sequence goes on from NZ_QPFS01000001.1 coordinate 90,864, forward strand.
GACGGATGCGGCCGCCGCATCCGTCATCGGCACGCTCAGCGATGTCCGGCGCGACCGCGGCCGACCGCCACCAGCGACATGTAGCAGTTCACCTGCATGCCGAGCTGGAAGCCGCCGCTATCCGGCGTGAACAGATACTCCTGACAGCGTCCGCCCTTGATCGGAATCCGGTAGTCGTAGACCAGCAGTCCGGTGTTCAGCGTGCGATACACCACGACGCTGGCCGCGCGGGCGTTCGGCATGCCGTACTTCGCCTTGACCTGCTGGAATCCAGCCTGGATGTCGTAGGTGATTGCGTGGTTGGAGAATTGCGCAACGCCGATCCACGGCGGCATCTGCCGCTGGCCGAGGTTCTGCAGGACGCCGTTGAAGTGAACGATCAGACTGTTGGGCGATCCGCTCCACTGGCCGTTGATCAGGTAGAAATCGTCGAACAGGTTGACATTGGCCTGCGGTATCTTCGCCGCACTCTGCGCCGCGAGGTTGAGGACGAAGCGACTCTGCGACAGCGGCTCGAGATCGGCCGTCCTGAAGAAGATCGTAAGAGCCGGATACGGCAGGGACAGTTGTGCACGCGCCGACGATGCCGCCGCCAGCAGGATTGCGAGAACGCCGAATACCAGAGCTTTACGCATGGTCATTCTCCATGTGCGGTTGCAAATGCACGGGAACGGACCATAGTTGAGAATTCTTGCTACGCAACCCACGCGAGAATACTAGTCGGTCGGCACACCGCGGCTCGCGAGCGGTCAAAGGGCAGCTCGACCGGAACCAGCCCGGCAGCATTGCCGATCTCGACCGGCGATCGGCGGCTGCGGGGCCGCGCCGCACGATCGCATCGCCCTTGATGCAACTCAAACGCAGCTTGACGACGCGAAGACGCGACCATCGTCGAGGTCGGTTCGATGGGTAAAACCCTGCCATTTTACGGGGGCCCGCTTCCGGCGCGGCAGAATTGACGATAGGTTGAGCCAATAGGTTTCCGAGGATTAAGCGGTGCTGCGCAAAGCTTTCATGAAAGTGTTTTCGGCCCATCCGGTCGAGACCATCGCCGCCTGCACCGGTCTGTTCATGATCGTGCTCGGTTTCGCGCTCGGCACCCAATCGGGCTGGATCTGGTTCTGGGGTCAGGTGTCGGCGATCTTCGGCGCCAGCCTCGCCACGATGGCGGTGGTGTGGACGCTGCGCCAGCGCGCCGCCGAAGCGCGAATGGCCGCCAATCTCGACGTGCTGGCGCGCCAGCTCGAGACCTCGATCAGCCAGATCCACAAATCGGTGAAGGGCGGCCGCGACGAGTCGATTCCCGCCGCCGTGTACTTGGCGCAGATCGAGCAGTGCATCGACAATCTGATCGGCGTCACCCACGAGCTCGGCGAGATCACCGGCAGGCAACTGCCGTTCGACGTGATCGAGATGCTGACCGCACGTGATACGCTGCAGATCGAAGCGCGGATCACCGACGGCCGCACGCCCGAGCGCAAGCTGGTCACCGAGACCGAGAACTGCCCGGCCTGCAAGAAGCAGGTCGAATTCCAGGTCGGCAGCCTGCCGGGCGACAGCGCCAAGCCGACCTGCCCGCATTGCGGCCAGCGCTTCCATGCCCACCGCTCGACCAGCGGCAACATCTTCCTGCGGATGCCGGGCGCCTCGCAGTTCACCCGCGCGGTGTCGGTCAACTGCCCGGTGTGCGCCAGCAAGATTCCGGCGAATATCGATCAGGGCAAACAGCATTCGGAGACGCGCTACTGCTTCTCCTGCGGCGCCAAGGTGTCGATCGATCCGCTCGGCCAGCAATGCACGCTGCTCAGCAAGCAGGATCGCCTGCCCGGCCATCTAAACGGCGCCGGCACGCTGATCTGCGAGACGTGCAACGAGCCGGTGATCACGCTGACCTCGAACAGCGCCGGCACATACGGCATCTGCCGCAAGGACGACGGCCTGGTGTTCTCCGCCGCGGCCGGCACGGCGCAACCGGCCGCCGCCGGGTCGAAATCCACCGCGACCTCACCGTCGTCCGCAACCGCGACAAAACCGGCGCCGAGCGACGCGGTCGCGCGCAGCGACGCCGCCGAATAGCGTCGAGGCAGCATCAGGCTGCGGAATTGAAGCCGTCACGCAAGCTCTGGTAAAGTCGCCCGATCAGGAATCGTTTGGGGGCGTTGCGTGGCTGACGAAGAAACCACTCGCCGCGGACGTCCGGGGCCGCAGGGGCCGCGCGGGCGTCCCGGCGAACCGGGCCGACCGGGACCACAAGGACATCCGGGCCGCCCCGGCCCCGAGGGCCCGCGCGGCAAGCCGGGTCCGGTCGGCAAACCCGGTCCGCAAGGCAAGGCCGGCCCGCAAGGCAAACCCGGTGCTCCCGGCAAGGCTGGACCAGCAGGGAAACCTGGTCCCGACGGCAAGCCGGGTCCAATCGGCCCGCAGGGGCCGCGCGGCGAGCAAGGCCCCCTCGGCGAACAAGGTGTTCGTGGCGAGCAAGGGCCGCGCGGCGAACAGGGCCCGCGCGGTGAGCCCGGCCCCGCCGGCGCGCTGCCCTCGATCGAGCAGGTGATGCCCTGGCTGCACCTGATCTTCGACGCTTACGAAGACTACAAGGCGCAGCGGGCCCGCGAGGCGCGTGAGCTGGAAGAGCGGATCGCCGCCGAGGCGCTCGAACAGGCGGCCCGAGAAGCCGCCGCGCGCGAGGTCGCCGCTGCGATCGAGGCGGCTAATGCCGAAGCCGAGGCCGAGATCGCGTCGGGCGACGACGCGAGCGGCGCCGGCGGGAAGAAAAAGAAGAAGCGCAAGCACAAGGACTGATCGGCGGCGGCCGCGATGTCCTCAGCGCGCGGCACGGCCGGTGTTGCAATGCCACCGGCCACGTCGCGATACGCGGCCGATCAGACACAAAACCTTGCCGATCGCCGTGCAATGATTAGCTGACGCCGAGCAGCATCGAGCGGCGGAGACGGCGGAATGGCCTCGGCGATCTGGTACTACACGGTTCTGGTCGTCGAATCCGTCCTAGGCGTGGTCGGCCTGCGGCTGTACGAGGAACCCGCCTACACCGTGCTCGACCGGCCGGCCGAGACGATCGAGATCCGCCGCTACGCGCCGCGCCTTGCCGCCGAGGTCGATCTCGAACGCAACGGCAATGCCGACAGTCAGGCCTTCACGCTGTTGTTCAACTACATCGCCGGGGCCAATCGCGACGCTTCGGGCAGCTCAGAGCGTGTCGCAATGACAGTGCCGGTCGACGTCGCACGCTCCTCCAAGATCGCCATGACCACGCCGGTCGAAACCGCGACGCAGGGACGAATGACGCGGATGAGATTCTTCCTTCCGGCGGCGTACACCGCCGACACGGCGCCGAAGCCGGACGATGCGCGGGTGCAGATCGTCACCGTGCCGGAGCAGACCATCGCGACACTGCGCTTCTCCGGCACCGGCCGCGACTTGCGCGAGCGCGAGCAGCAACTAATCAGCGCGCTCGCCAATACGCAATGGCAGCCGGTCAGCGCGCCCTACGGACTGTTCTACGATGCGCCGTTCACGCTTCCCTTCGTCCGCCGCAACGAGGCGGCGGTGGAAGTCGCGAAGCGCTGATCATACAAGGCCGAGATCGGCCGCCCGCACGCCAGCGAAGACCCGTTGCAGCGCTGCGGCATCCAGCCCGTAGATTCGTTGTACCAGACCGGCGAACAGCGCGCGATAGTCGGTCAGCACCGGATAGTCCCGGTTCTGAAACAGCGACGGCCGCGACAGCTCGATCTGCTCACCGGCAATGCGCCCGCCATTGAGCCGCCGCCCAGCACCCAGTAGACACTGCCATGGTCGTGATCGGTGCCACGGTCGCCGTTCTCGCGAAACGTCCGGCCGAATTCGGAGATCACCACCACCACGCTGTCGCGCCACGCCGACGGCCCGATCTCCTCGCGGAAGCCCGCGAGTGCGCGACCGAGTTCGCCGAGGCGGTCGGCGAGATAGCCGGTCGCTGCGCCCTGATTGAGGTGGGCGTCCCAGCCCCCGACTTCGACGAAGCCGAGGTTGAACTGCTCACGCATCAGCCGCCCGATCCGACATGCCGACAGCTCGAAGCCGCGCGGCGACACCGCGCCGCGGTTGGCCGCGGTCATCTCGTCTGCGATCGACTTCGCCACGTCGTCGCGCACGCGGAAGCCTTCGGCGACGGCGGAGGCGAGCTTGGTCCTGACGTACATCTGCTTGATCAGTTCGGCTTGGCGATCATCGATTCCGGGCTTGCCGACATTGCCGAGCGCAGCGGGGGGCTCTGCGGTAGCCGGTCACCAAAGCGGCAGCATCCGGACAACTACGTAAGGCATCTCACGATGCGCTTTCCGACGCATCTGCCTGAATACAGGTAACTATTTGCCGCGCAAGGTAATTCCAGATTTCCAATGTTAACCGTGATTTCACGGGGGCGGCGTACTGCTGCGGGCGATGCGCTTTGGCGCACCCAGGACTTCTGCGCGGCCCAAAGAAGGTGAACCGCCCCAACACGAAGGTTCTCGACATGAGACTCAACAGTATCGGAATGAAGCTCGGCCTCGCGAGCCTGACCAGCATCGCCCTGTCGCTCGGCATGGCAGCCAATCAGTTGACCACGGAGCGGTCGATCAACGCAGTCAACGCCCGTGCCGACGCGCAGCAGATGGTCGCCGATCGTGGGCTCGAAGCCAACGTCGCGTTGCGTGGAATGCAGCTCGCCGCCGCCGAGCTTCGCCTCGCCACCACCCCGGCTCAGGTCGACACTGCCCTCACGGGTCTGCGCGGGGCCCGCGAGACGGTCGACCGCCAGATCGGCGTCGCGGTAGCCCAGATCGCCGATGGCGCCGACAAGGAACGACTACGATCGATCGGCACGTTAGCAGCCAACTACGATGGCGCGATGACACAGGCCGGTGCAGCGATCAAATCGGTGCAGAGCGGAGCCGGCAGCGACGCCGACAAGACCAAGCGCGATCAGTTGATCGCCCAGGCGCAATCGATGGCAACGCAGGCGCTCGGCCTGATGCGCGAGGCGATCGATCGCGCCGAACACTCCGCCAAATCCACCAAGACCCAGGCCGCCGACGAGTTGTCGAGCGCCAATCGGATCAACTTCGCGCTCGGCATGTTGGTGATGATGTCGCTGGTGATCTCGATGGTGTTCACCTTCTTCGGGATCTCGCGGCCGTTGATGCTGCTGAACGGCGCGCTCGGCAAGATGGCCGGCGGCCAGCTCGACGTCGAGATCCCGGGCGCGGCGCGCGGCGACGAGATCGGCGACATCGCCAAGACCGTGGTAGTGATCCGCGAGAACGCCGATCACCGGGCTCGCGAGGAAACCGAGCAGAAGGCGCACCAGGACGAGATCGCTGCGATGCAGCGCAAGCAGGAAATGCAGAAGCTCGCCGACGCCTTCGAGGGCGCGGTCGGCCGGATCGTCGAAGCAGTGTCCAGCGCCTCGACCGAACTCGAAGCCTCCGCCAGCAAGCTGGCGCACACCGCGGAGGAAGCGGAGAAACTGACGGCGGCGGTGGCCGGCGCGTCGGAAATCGCCACCAGCAACGTGCAGTCGGTCGCCTCCGCCACCGAAGAGATGGCGTCGTCGATCCACGAGATCAGCCGTCAGGTGCAGGACTCGTCGCGGATCGCCAGCTCGGCGGTGCAGCAGGCCAACAAGACCAACGATCGCATCAATCAGCTCGCCACCGCGGCGCAGCGGATCGGCGACGTCGTCGACCTGATCAACACCATCGCCGGCCAGACCAACCTGCTGGCGCTCAACGCCACGATCGAGGCGGCGCGCGCCGGTGAAGCCGGCCGCGGGTTTGCGGTGGTCGCGGCGGAAGGGAAGGCGCTCGCCGAACAGACCGCGAAAGCGACCGACGAAATCAGCCAGCAGATTTCCGGCATGCAGGCGGCGACCGAGGAGTCGGTGTCGGCCATCAAGGAGATCGGTACAACGATCAGCCAGATGTCCGAGATCTCGTCGGCGATCGCCTCTGCGGTCGAGCAGCAGGGCTCGGCCACGCAGGAGATCTCGCGCAACGTCCAGCAGGCGGCGCAGGGGACCATGCAGGTCAGCGCCAACATCACCGATGTCGAGCGCGGCGCTGCCGAGACCGGCCAGTCGTCGTCGCAGGTGCTGGCCGCGGCGCGGTCGCTGTCCAGCGACAGCAGCCAGCTCAAGACCGAAGTCGCGCGTTTCCTCAGTTCGGTGCGCGCAGCGTAGTTCGCCCCCACTCTCTTCGGAACGAACACGGCCCGGCTTCACGCGAAGCCGGGCCGTTCTTACGTCTGCCGCCGTGGTTCAATCTTGCGTCACGCACGCATTGGTTGCATGATTGTGATCACGGCCGGGGGAGGTTGCGGTGCGGGTTGCGAGTTGCGTGATCGCCGTGGTGCTGGCCGGATGCGTCAGCAATGGATCAATCAAGTCCGGCAGTTGGCGGATCGATCAGCAGCCGGACCTGATCACCGGGATGCCGGTGGCGGGAGCTTTCACCTTGACCACGCGTGCCTCGAACAGCACCGATCCGCTGATGGCAGCCCCGGCAACGCTGCAGCTCACCTGCTTCGAGAACCGGCCGATCGCCAAGGTCAATTTCGGCTTCAAGATCGGCAGCGATCGCAACACCAGCCTCGGCTACCGGTTCGACGACAAGCCGGGGCGCGACAGCGTCGAATCGCGGGTGCTACTCGGCTTGCGGGTGATTGTGATCGAAGACGCCGCACCGCTGCAGCAGTTCATTGCCGACCTGCACGGGTCGAATCAACTCGTGGTGCGGATCAGATCGCTGAATGCCGGCACCAGCACGGCCGTCTTCAAGGTCGACGGCTCGGACGCGGCGATCGAGGCAGCCTACAAGGACTGCCCTTTGCCGCCGGCGCGGGACCCGCGCCGGACGACGTGAGGGAGGCCGCCCACCGAATGGAGGCAGCCCGACTTCGCGATCAGTGATCGAGCTCGCCGATGTGGTGCTGCTGATACAGTTCGACGCCGATCCGGCCGACCAGCTCGAGCTGGGTCTCGAGGAAGTCGATGTGACCTTCCTCGTCCTTCATCAGTTCTTCGAACAGATCGCGCGACACGTAGTCCTTGACGCTGTGGCAGTAGGTCGCCGCCTCCTGATACAGCGTGCGTGCGTCGATTTCGGCCTGCAGATCGGCCTCCAGCACTTCTTTGATGTTCTGGCCGATCCGCAGCGGATCGAGCACCTGCATGTTCGGAAAACCGTCGAGGAAAAGGATGCGGTCGGTGAACTTGTCGGCGTGGACCATCTCCTCGATCGACTCCTTGCGCCAGACCTTGGCGAGGTCCTTGAGGCCCCAGTTGTCGAGCAGCCGATAGTGCAGCCAGTACTGATTGATCGCCGTCAGCTCGCTGCGCAGACCGCGGTTGAGATATTCGATGACCTTGGCATCGCCCTTCATGATTGTTCCGTCACTCCTGCAATCGGAGGGCCGCCGAAGCGACCGCTTTAGAATTAGAATAATTCTAGATCACACTGCGGGTGAAATGCAATCCCGATCGTGGGCCGGAGCAGAGGTATCAGTGAACGGATTAGGAACCGGTGTGACGATGATCGGCGCCGCACAGCGCTTCGTTCATGATGTTCTTGATGGTGTGCATGCAGCGACCACACTTGCGGCTGCAGCCGAGGCAGCGATGCACCTCGCCGGGGCTCCGAGCAGGCCCCCCTTCGGAGTGCATCGTGGCGCGGACATCGTGGTCACTGAGGACGTTGCAAGAACAAACGATCATCGGTCTCAATCCAGCAGGTCACAGCTTTCGAATAGTGAGTTGCACTCGCTGAAGCAAAAGGAAAACGTGCAAATTCAAGCTATTCCAATCTGCAATAGGCAGCTTGATTTTCGTCAACGGTCTCACGTCGTCCCCACCCTTTCGCAGGCGGAACGCGCTCTCGTCGTCTCCCCTGCCCCAACCGATCCGAGCGCGGCGGGAAAGCTGCAAGCGAAACGCGGAAAGCCCGGCACCATCGGCCGGAACCGACCATGGCAGCACTGCGGCGGCCGCATTCATGGTTCGTTCAATCGATTGGTGAAAGCTTGAGGCTCTGGACCACAGCGGGTCGCGCCCGCGCCCCATTCGGTCCGGCAGTCGATCGAAAGGTGATGCCATGAACAAGTCGATGATGGCGTTGGCCGCGGCCGCCACGCTGGCGGTTTCGGCCGTTGGATCAGCGGCGCCGGCACAGGCGCACGACGGCTTCGGCGCGGGAATCGCCGCCGGCCTGATCGGTGGAGCGCTCATCGGCGGCGCGCTGTCCTCGCCGTATTACGGCCCCGGCGGCTATTATTACGGTGGTGGGTACGGCTACGGGTACGGACCGCGCTACTACGGTTACGCGCCGGCTCCGGCCTATGTGGTGTCGCCCGGCTACTACGGCGGCTGCTACTGGCAGCGGCAGCGGTTCTGGGACGGTTATGGCTGGCGAATCCGCCGGATCCGCGTCTGCGACTGACGGTGAACCTTTTACCGCAGCGCTCGACCAAACATCAGCCTCGACGCCCGGATTCCGGGCGTCGACGGTATCGCCCGAAAAACACCGTTTTTGCGCGACACTGATCCGCCAGCCGATACGCGACAATTGACGACATTGCGCTTTTTTGATGCTGTGCCGTCGGGGAATACCGGTTCGTTCAACAGCGCCTGGCGCGGCGCGATCCCAGGAGAGCCTCTCAAATGAAGAAGACTGTCACCGTCCTGATTGCGGCCGCGACCATCGCCGGTTCGCTGGTCAGCATCGCCCCGGCCGCGAAGGCCGATGGCGGCCGGATCGCTGCCGGCGTTGCGGGCGGCCTGATCGGCGGCGCCCTGCTCGGCGGCGCCATTGCCGCCAGCCGCCCCGCCTATGCCGCCCCCGCGCCGGTCTATGTCGAAGAGCCCGACTGCCGCTGGGCTCGCGAGCGCTTCTGGGACGACTACGCTGGCGTGTGGCGCTCGCGTCGCGTCCGCGTTTGCGATTGATCGACGCGCGGGACGCCGCATCCTGCGAAGAATTCCGGAACCCGGCCGAGCGATCGGCCGGTTTTTCGTTTGGGCTCAGCGCGCCGCTTCGATCGACCTGAGCACCGCTTCGCTCGGCCAGCAATCCAGCTTCAGTCCGGCTCGCTTCTGATAGGCACCGAGCGCCGCGCGGGTCAGCATCCCGGCCTTGCCGTCGATCTTGTCGGCATACAGGCCGAGTCTGCTCAGCCCGCGCTGCATCGCCTCGACGTCCCGGGTGCGGAGCTGCTTCGAGGCCGACCATGGCGTCGCGAACGGGCGCGGATCGGTGATCCGGTCCGCGAGATGGCCGACGAACAGCACGTACAGATCGGAAAAATTGTACTGCTTGATCACGAAGTAGTTGGCCGTGGTCAGAAATGCCGGACCGTAGATTCCTTCCGGTTGCAACAGCGATGCCGGCTCGGAGAGTTCGGCAGCGCTCAGACGGCCGCCACGCGCGAGCTGAAATCCTTCACGCAGCCACTGCCCGACCGGCTTGGTGACCTCCGGCACGCCCAACGTGCAATCGGCGCGCGCCGGCGCCTTGACCTCGTAGGCCCAGCGCACGCCCGGTTTCCAGCCCTTGTTGACGAGCTGTTGCGCGGCCGAGGCCAGCGCGTCCGGCACCGAGCGCCAGATATCGACCTTGCCGTCGTCGTCGAGATCGACGCCGTGCTTGTAGTACTCAGACGGCAGGAACTGGGTCAGGCCGGTCGCGCCGGCCCAGGACGACCGCATCCCCTCCCGCGTCACGACACCGTCGCTGATGATCTTCATCGCTTCGATCAGTTCGACTCGGTACTGATCCTTGCGGCGGCCGACATAGGCCTGCGTCGCCATAACCCGGACCGCGTCGTAAGGCAGCCGGTAGCGGCCGTAGTCCGTCTCGCGCCCCCAGATCGCCAGCACGACCGTAGAAGGAACGCCGAAACGCTGCTCGATCGCGGTCAATGTCGGGCGATATTGCCGCAACAGTTTGCGGCCGTGCACGGCCAGACTCTCGATCCGCGCTTCCTTCAGATAGTCGGCGGGCACCTGAACGAATTCGGCCTGGGACGGCGCGCCTGTCTTGGGCCGCCCAGGCAGGATCAGATCCGGCAGCTTGTAGTCCGGCTCCAGCCCGCGGGTGACCGCCTCGAAGGTCGCACGCGAGACACCGGCCTGCTGCGCCTCCGGCCAGAGCGAGGCGATGAACCGGTCGAAGCCGGCATCCGCAGCTCGCGCAGCGCTCACGCCGACGGCCATCGCGGCCGCCAGCGCAACGCCGAGCGCCAGCACGCCCGAACGCACCAGCCCGATCAATGTCCGGCGTGCGCCTTGGCTTCCTCGATCGCCAGATTGGAGATCCGGTCGACCCAGGCGATGCCGATCGCCGACAGGATGAAGACGGTGTGGATGATGGTCTGCCACATCACCCCGGTCTCGGTGTAACCGCCCACCCGGCCCGGCGCACCGATGTTGCCCGCCTCGATGAAGGTGCGCAGCAGATGGATCGACGAGATGCCGATGATCGCCATCGCCAGCTTGATCTTCAGCACGCTGGCATTGACGTGGCTGAGCCATTCCGGCTCGTCCGGATGGCCGCGCAGGCCGAGCCTCGACACGAAGGTCTCGTAGCCGCCGACGATCACCATCACCAGGAGGTTCGAGATCATCACCACGTCGATCAGCCCCAGCACCGCGAGCATGATCTGCTGCTCGCTGAAGTCGAACGAGTGCTGGAACAGGTGCCACAGCTCCTTCAGGAACAGCACCACATAGATGCCCTGGGCGACGATCAGGCCGACATAAAGCGGCAGTTGCAGCCAACGTGATCCGAAGATCAACATCGGGATCGGGCGCAGCCCCAACCCCTTGGGCGGCAGCGGCGTCTCGGGTGTCATCGACATGAAGGAAAGCTCCGAACAGCAGGATAAGGCGATCAGTCAATTGGGAACTCGCTCCGATTCTGTCGAGACGCAGGGGAGCGGCGTTTAACCGCAGTTCATGACCATAAGCCGGACATCAAACGCAATACGAAACAGCACGCCTTGGCCGCGTCGCCCCACGACGACAGCGGGGCGGTGGCGCAGCTATTTCACCGCGACGATGAAGATCCGCGGAAATCGCAACAGCACCTGACCGTCGCCCTGGGCCGGATAGGCCGCGGCAATCCGCGCCGTGTAGGCCGCCAGATAGGCTTTACGCTCCGGCAGATCGAGCGGATCGATGAACGGCCGCAGCCCTGTTCCCTTGACCCATTCGACGATCGCCTCCGGGCCATCGAGCGCGTGATTGTACACTGTGTGCCAGATCTCGAGCCGGCTACACAGCGGCTTCAGCGCATCGTAATACACGCCCGGTTTCGGCAGGCCGTCGCGGAGTTCGGCCGCCTTGGACAGCTGATGGCGCCACCGCTCCTGCAGCGCGACCTCGCGCATCAGGATGTGCGACGGCTCGTCGAGGTTGTCGGGCATCTGCACCGCGAGCACGCCGCCGTCGTCGAGCCCCGACAAGAGCCGCTTGAGTTGCTTCAGATGGTCCGGCACCCACTGGAACACCGCATTGGCGAACAGCACCTCAGTACCAGGCGGCGCCGTCCAATGCGCCACATTGGCCTCGATGAACTTGTGATGCGGCAGCCGCTCGCGCGCCTGACGCAGCATGTCGGCCGAAGTATCGACGCCGATCACCGCGGCCTCCGGCCAGCGCTCCACCAGCAGCGCGGTCGAATTGCCCGGGCCGCAGCCGATGTCGGCGACCTTGCGCGGTGCCGTGGTCGGCACCTGCGCCAGCAGATCCCGCGCCGGCCGGGTCCGCTCGTCTTCGAATTTCAGATATTGCTCGGCATTCCAGTCGGCCATTCAGCGTCCCTTGCGCCCCCGAGTCTGCGAGGGGAAAGCTATTGATCGGGAAGGATTTTGCAACATCCTCGAGCGATCGTATATTTGTGACATATATAGATGATCGACCTGACCCGCGTCGTCGGTTTGATTGGGACGATGGCAATCTCCGCAAGAACGTGGAGAAACACGAGGTCGGCCAATTGGAGGCCGAAAGCGTGTTCATGCACCGACCGTTTCTGCAAGAAGACACCAAACACAGCGGCTCGGAACGTCGACTCCATGCTCTGGGTCGCACAACAGCAGGACGCCTGTTGCACGTCACCTTTAAGCTGCGAGCCGACGAGGCCTTGATCCGTATCATCTCCGCGCGCGACATGAGCCGAAGGGACAGGAGCAGTTGTGAAAAAGCTTAAGCCCATCCCTTCTTTCAAATCGGAAGCTGAGGAACGGCTGTTCTGGGAGATGCATGATTCGAGTGACTATCTCGACTGGAGCAAAGCCGAGCGCGTCACCTTCCCAAACTTGAAACCGTCAACGACGTCCATCTCGATCAGACTGCCGACGGAGCTCCTGGAGCAAATCAAAGTCGCCGCCAACAAGCGCGACGTGCCGTATCAGTCGCTGATCAAGATGTGGCTGAGCGAGAAGGTGGGGTAGCTTACCCGCATATGCTGGCTTGACTGGTCTTACCAACGGAGAGCGTGTCAAAGACACACGCTGGCATTGACGGTCGGAGAACTCAGTAATACTTTTCGTAAATTGGTAATACTAGGCGGTGAACCATGCCGACAACGATCACCAGCAAGGGCCAAGTTACGCTTCCGAAGAAGATTCGCGACGCCGCCGGGATCAAACCCGGCGACAAGGTCGAAGTTCGCAACACAGCGTCAGGCGGCATCTACATTGGAAAATCCGGGTCCGAGGCTGAGTACCTAAAGAAACTTCAGGCGCTCGCCAAACGCCACCCGATCCGCGGCAATACTGACGAAATCATGAGGGAATTAAGGGGCGATCCCGCGGACGACTACAAGTCGTGACACTCGTCGATACCAATGTCCTGATCGACATCCTGACAGTGGATCGGACATGGCAACCATGGTCAGCGGCGGCACTACGGCAACAATCGCTGCATGGCGCTCTCTTGATCAACGAGATCATCTACGCCGAGCTGTCGAGCCGCTATTCCACTCAGAAAGCGCTCGACGCTGTCGTGCACACGCTCGGCCTCGATTTGGAGTGGCTTCCAAAGACGGCGCTGTATATCGCTGGGAGAACATTCAGTGACTATCGACGCGCCGGCGGCACGCGGACCAGCGTGCTAGCCGACTTCTTCATCGGCGCACACGCTGCCGCAGCCGGACTGCCGATCCTGACTCGCGACACCGGGCGCTATCGCAGCTACTTCCCCGACGTCACGTTGATCACGCCGGACTGACGCCCCCTCAGCGCGTCAGCTTCTTGTACTTGGCGCGGTGCGGGATGATGGCATCCTGGCCGAGACGGCGCATCTTGTCCTTCTCGTAGTCCTGGAAGTTGCCTTCGAACCACTCGACGTGGCTGTCGTCTTCGAACGCCAGGATGTGGGTGGCGATACGATCGAGGAACCAGCGGTCGTGGCTGATGATCACGGCGCAGCCGGCGAAATCCTCCAGCGCCTCTTCGAGCGCGCGCAGCGTGTCGACATCGAGGTCGTTGGTCGGTTCGTCGAGCAGCAGAACATTGGCGCCGCTCTTGAGCATCTTGGCGAGATGGACGCGGTTGCGCTCACCGCCGGACAGCGAGCCGACCTTCTTCTGCTGATCGCCGCCCTTGAAATTGAACGCCGAGCAATAGCCGCGGGAATTGACTTCCTTCTTGCCGAGCAGGATCAGCTCGTTGCCTTCCGAGATTTCCTCCCAGACGGTCTTCTTCGGATCGAGCGCGTCGCGCGACTGATCGACATAGCCGAGCCGCACCGTCTCGCCGACCGTGATGGTGCCAGAATCCGGCTTCTCCTGCCCGGTGATCATCCGGAACAGCGTGGTCTTGCCGGCGCCGTTCGGTCCGATCACGCCGACGATGCCGCCCGGCGGCAGTTTGAAGGTGAGATCGTCGATCAGCAGGCGGTCGCCGAAGCCCTTGGTCAGGTGCTCGAAATCGACCACATTGTTGCCGAGCCGCTCCGCCACCGGGATAATGATCTGGGCGGTCTGGGTCTGCTTCTCCGACGCCTTGGCGAGCAGTTCCTCGTAGCGCTGATAGCGCGCCTTGGATTTGGCCTGGCGTGCTTTCGGCGACGACGCGATCCACTCCTGCTCGCGCTCGAGGGTCTTCTGATGGGCCGCATCCTCGCGGCCTTCCTGCAGCAGCCGCTTCTGCTTCTGCACCAGCCAGGACGAGTAGTTGCCCTCGTAGGGAATGCCACGGCCGCGGTCGAGCTCGAGGATCCAGCTCGTGACGTTGTCGAGGAAGTAGCGATCGTGGGTGACGATCAGGATCGCACCAGGATAGTTGCGCAGATGGCTTTCCAGCCACGACACGCTCTCGGCGTCGAGATGGTTGGTCGGTTCGTCGAGCAGGAGGAGATCGGGCTGGTCGAGCAACAGCTTGCACAGCGCGACGCGGCGGCGTTCGCCGCCCGACAGTTTGCTGACATCGGCGTCGTCTGGCGGGCAGCGCAGCGCGTCCATCGCCTGGTCGACCTTGCTGTCGAGATCCCACAGCCCCGCGGACTCGATCTGGTCCTGCAGCGCCGTCATCTCGTCGGCAGTCTCCTCGGAGTAGTTCATCGCCAGCTCGTTGTAGCGATCGAGGATCGCCTTCTGCTTGGCGACGCCCAGCATGACGTTCTCGCGCACGGTGAGCGCCGGATCAAGCTGCGGCTCCTGTTCGAGATAGCCGACGCGGGCGCCCTCGGCGACCCAGGCCTCGCCGGTATATTCCTTGTCGATCCCCGCCATGATCTTCAGCAGGGTCGATTTACCAGCGCCGTTGACGCCGAGCACGCCGATCTTGGCGTCCGGATAGAACGACAGATGGACGTTATCCAGCACCTTGCGGGTCGGATAGGCCTTGGTCAGACCCTGCATGAAATAGACGAACTGGCGAGCCATTTTGGCCTTGCAACCTTCACGAGCTTTGAGAGAGGATGCCTCTTCTAGCGAAACAAACCGCATTTCACAATCGACGATGCGGTTGCTGCGGGGCCGACAATGGTGGCCACAGAGCAGACGGAAGCTGGTGAGGCCACCTCCGATACAGTTCCGTCCAGTCGCGGCGATCCGCTCGACATCCGGGCCGATGTGAGGGCCTTCGCGCGGATGACCTGCCCCGAACAGGCGTCGCCGCCGCTGTCGATCTGCCTGCTGGGCGAATGGGGATCCGGCAAGTCGACCTTCATGGAAGGCATCCAGAGCGAGGTTAAACGACTCACCGCGCTGCCGCCCGAGGGCCACGCCTCCCCTGCACCGGCAGAGGACGAACCCAATTTCGTCGACGACATCGTCCAGATCCGGTTCAATGCCTGGCATTTCGCCGACGCCAATCTGTGGGCGAGCCTCACCGCGGTGTTCTTCGATCAGCTCCGCCGCGGCGGACATGACGGCGGCCGGCAGCGCGACTATCAAGAGCTGATCACCAAGGTCGCCGACAAGGTGAGAAGCCTGGAAGCGAGCGCCGCTCAGGCGGCCGGCAAGGTGGACGAGGCGAAGCGCAAACTGGAGACGGCAAACGCGGCCCTGACCGCAGCGGAGAAGCAGCTCGCCGCCAGCGAACTGGCTCTGGCTTGGGACCAGTTGCAGGCGGATTTCGAGACCATCCGCAACGACAATCAGGCCAAGCTGAAAGAGATCGGGCGCCGCGTCTATCGCGACGATCTCGCCGCAGACACCAAGACGTTCGCGGCCGCCGTCGCCGACGCAGCCTCGGCGCCGGGAAAGCTGGCCTTGATCGGACGCATCCTGATCGGCGGCGGCCCGGCCACCTGGCTCGGCATCGTCGCGATCTTGGCGATCGGATGGATCAGCGTCGTCCTGCCCGCATTCGACACGACCGATGCCGCGACCTTGTATCAGCGGATCGGCGCCTGGGGCGCTGGCACCTTCGCGGCGCTTGGTGCGCTGTGGCAGACGTTCAGGATGGCCAAGCCGATCATGGACGGCGCCTGGAAATACGCCAAGGCGGTCGAAGGCGCGCGCGAAAAGGCCGCCAAGGATCTCGAAACCAAACGCAAGCAAGCTGCCGAGGCCGCCGCCGCATTGACCGCCGCGGAGGCAGAACTCGCAACCTCCCGAGAGCCGCTGACCGGTTTCCTGCACGGCCAGCCGGCGGACGCGCCCGCCACCATCCTGCGCTACTTCCTGTTCGAAGACAGCGACGTGCGCGACTACGACAAGCACGTCGGCATCGTCAGCCGGGCGCGGCGATCATTCGAGCAGCTCGACGCCATCGTTGCCACCGCCCGGCTCGGCCGCAAGGCGGATGAGAAATCCCGGCAAGGTAAAAAGCTGTCCAAGGACGAAGCGGCGTTGCGCGACAAATGGCTGGCGACCGGCGATGGCAGCGGGCTGCGCGTGCCCGACCGCATCGTGCTGTATATCGACGATCTCGACCGCTGCACCCACGATCAGGTCTACGCGGTGCTGCAGGCGATTCACCTGCTGCTGTCGTTCGAACTGTTCGTCGTCGTGGTCGGAGTCGACGTCCGCTGGATCGAAGCGGCGATCGCGAGATCGTTCGACAAGGTCGGCGCCGCCGGCAACGACGCGCCGCACGTCCCGAGCATCGCACGGCGCAAGCAGGCGCTCGATTATCTGGAGAAGATCTTCCAGATCGCGTTCTGGCTGGAACGTCTGACGCCCGGCAACGGCACCGCCGAAGGCAGTTACGGCGCTTACGTACGGACGCTCCTGAAAGAGAACGAGCGCGCGACACCGGGTCCAAGCATCTTCAAGTCGGTGCTGGCGTCGACGTCGCTACGGCTGGACGCTGACTTTGCCCGGAAGCTCGCCATGGACGAGCTGGAAGCTCCTGACGGCACCGTGTGCCTGCCGGACGAGCCGTTGCCGGAGGAAGACGAGTTCAGCGCGGTGAGCGCGGCTCTGGCCTCGCTCAAACTGGAGAAGCAAGAGGTCGAGCTCTTGGCAAGCCCTCTGATCGGGGCGCTCGCCTGTCAATCACCGCGCGCCGTGAAGCGGCTGGTGAACATGTATCGGATCGTGCGGGCGCGGCTGTCCGACCGCGAGCTGGAGCAGTTCCTCGGCAGGTCGGACGGTCCGCCGCGCTACCCGATCGTCACGCTGCTGGCGGCGATCGAAACCGGACAGCCGCTCGAGCTGGCCGAGCTGTTCTACCCGGCGCTCGACGCTCTGCCGCGCGCGGCTTCACTCGCCGAAGCGCTGCCCGATGCGGCCTGCGACGAAGCCCAGACGCAGGCCGCATTCGGCGGCATGCGTGCAGGATACGATCTGCTGAAGCAGGCCATCGCGTTGGAGCCCGCACTGGCGACCGCGATCCGCACCCTCGACAAACAGCATCCGCAGGAATTCACGGTCGAGGTGTATTCGCAGATGGCCAGGCGGGTGCGCCGCTATTCGTTCAAGCGCTCCTACTAACGGCGCGCCCGATCCTCGTTAACACCTCGTTCAGCCTGTTCTCGCGCGATTCCGAGATGCGAACGATTCGAAGACAATTTTAACGACCTCGTCCAACACTCGTGGCTCACGGCGGTGACGGGTGCGCCGACGCGACGGCGCTGCACCGACCCACGGGGCGACAAGCATGGCAAGCCTCACCACGACCAACGAAGTACGTCACGAGCAGCAGGCCGCGCCCGACACCAGCGTGCTGGCCGAAATCCGGCTGTTCTGGCGGCAGTTCTTCGTCCAGGCGTTCGCGCCGTATCGGCCGGAACTGCACTATATGCGCGGTCCTGGTCCGGCGTGGCGGGCCAAGCACGCCCACAAGCCACCGCCGCGGGGCTGACAGCCGCCCCCTCTTCATCTCGGCAAAACGCCCGCCGATGGCTTGCACCGGCGGGCGTCGATTTCGTTGCAAAGAGCGCAGTTCGGTCAGCGGATCGTTACGGGCGCCGGCAGCGGCTGGACGGATGTCGGCTGTGCGCCCGGCAGCGGCGCCGGAGGCTGGGGCAACGACTGTCCGGTGGCCATGGTCCCGGCGGGTTGCGCCTGCGCGGTCGCGGTCGGCTTCGGCGGCGACCCCGGCATCACCACGACGCGGGTGCCGACCTTGGCGCGCTCGAACAGATCTTCAACGTCTTCGTTCAGCATGCCGATGCAGCCGGAGGACACGAACTTGCCGATCGTCGACGGCTGGTTGGTGCCGTGAATGCGATAGACGGTCGAACCGAGATACATCGCCCGGGCGCCCATCGGATTGCCCGGACCACCGGCCATGAAGCGCGGCAGATAGGGCTGGCGTTCGATCATCTCGGCCGGCGGATGCCAGTCCGGCCACTCCGCCTTGCGGGTGATCTTCTGGACGCCGTTCCAGGTGAAGCCGTCGCGGCCGACGCGGACGCCGTAGCGGACCGCACGACCGTTGCCGAGCACGTAGTACAAATGGGTATTGGCGGTGTCGACCACGATGGTGCCGGCGGGCTCCTTGGTGGCGAAGTCGACCTCCTGTCGGCGCAGATTCGGCGGCAATTGCACGCTCTGGTCGGCATCCGGCTGCTCTTCCGGCGGCAACGCCGAGACTTGCAGCGGCCTGCCGTCGGCACCGAGCTGAGGCGATGGCGATGCGCCGCTGACACCGGCCGGCGGACGCACGCCATCGTTGCCGCGATCGGAATAGATCACCGCAGGCGGCCCCATCGGGCGGCCGTAACGCGGATCGTCCGGCGACATCACCGGACCTTGCGGTGCCGCGTTGGAATAGGCGGGCGGCGCCATCGGACGGCCGTAGCGCGGATCGTCAGGCGACATCACCGGCCCCTGCGGAGCCGCATTGGAATACATCGGCGCGGCCGGACGGCCATAGCGCGGATCGTCCGGCGAGAGCACGGGGCCGGGCGGCGGCAGCGTCGCGGAATGACGAGCGGCGGGCGCATCCTCGTCGTCGATGCTGTCGAAGTTCGGCAGCCCCGGACGATCCTCCCCGGCTTGCCCGACATAGGCGCCGGGGGTCGAGGGATAGTTCTGCGCGAGCGCGGCGGAAGTTCCCGCGGCGGCCATGGCGGCGGACGCCAGCAACGTCAGTAAGCGCTTGTTCATCATAACCCGTTTGTAAATCGGAGCCGCAACCGGACCGTTAACGGCGTCGGGATGCCGGAGGATCGCGGCGCATTCAAGACGATGCCGGCACAATCACGCGAATTTTGGCAATCTTTGCAGCGCACGAGCGCTTATGGCCGCGGAAAACTCGACAGGCGCGGTCGTCGGTCGCAGATTCGAGATTTCCGTTCGCTCCCGGCACACCTCGGAAAGCGTCCGCCAGCAACCATCGGCCGCACCCGCTGAATGATGTCCTGAGTCGTTTCGCGGCGCGTGATGCGACTCGTTTTGCGCTATTGTCGGATGGCTTTGATTCGCGGCAGGTTTTGTCGGCCGCGAAGCAGAATGTCGTAGTGGTCGCCGCGTTGGTGTTGGTCAAAAAGTGCCGTCGCGCTCGATGCGCGATGATGGAATGAATCCGAGATGCTTCCCGGTTTCCGGTTTCTGTTCGCGGCGATTACGCTTGCGGTTTCGTTGCTGGTGTTCGGCCTCGGCGCTGCCGCCCTGCTTCGGGCGACGCACGAGCAGTTCGTCAACGTGCATACGGTCCGGCCTGCGGCAATCACGCTGCTGGCACGGTCACCCGAGGCGCCGATGCCGAGCCTGAGCATGCTTCGGATCGATTCGCCGCCGCCCCCGGCAGTCATCGCACAGCCGGCAGCAATCGCGCCGCTCGCTGCGCAAGCGCCGATGCAAGCAGCTCCGGCCGAACCGGCGCCAGTTGCCATCGACTCAGCCTCACCGAGCAGCGGCAGCGCGAGCGCCACCCCGGAGACCGACTACCCTTCCCTCATCGCGGCGCTACAGCCTGACGCCCCTGCCATGCCCGAGGCCGCACCGCCGGCCGAGCTGACGCAGTCGGCGTGGCCGGCCGCGCCGACGCCGGAGACGCAAGCGCCTGACACCTCGATCGCCGCCATCCCCGCGACTCCGGAGCCGCAGGCGACCGTGACCGATGCGGCGAATCAGAACGGCCCGCAGGCCGGGGCGGAAGTGCCGTCCGCCGCGACGCCCGCCGCCGAGACCAGATCGGCCGCCGCCCCCGAGCCGGTCGCAGAGCCACTGCCCGAAGTGGAGCCTCTGACAGGGCCGATCCCCACCCCGCGGCGTGATCCACGCGTCAGAACCAGGACCGCGGCGACCGCCCCCGCCGCCAACGAGCCCGCGCCGGCCGCAGCCGCTTCGCCCGACATCGCTTCGCCCGCCAGCGCTTCGCCTACCGCAAGTTCACCTGCCGCCGACACGCCCGATATCACCGGCTCGATCGGCGACACGCTGCCACCGCCGGGCGCGACGCCGCTGCCGGTGGCACGGCCGAATCCCGAAGCTCGTCGTCCTGCCAAGCAGCGTCGTCAGATCGTGCGGCGGCGGACCGTGCAGCCGCAATCCGATTCAGGTCTGTAAGCCAGCCGGTTACGGCGCGCCGGTGGCGATCGGCGGACCGTCCTGCAACCCCCATTCCGACCATGAGCCGTCGTAGAGCGCCGAGCCGCGCACGCCGAGCCGATAGAGCCCCAGCGTCAGCACCGCGGCGGACACGCCGGAGCCGCAGGTGGTGACCACCGGCAGCGCCAGATCGAGCCCCGCCCGTTCGAAGATCTGCCGCAGCTCGTCGAGCGGCTTCATGGTGCCGCTCGCCGCATCGATCAGGTCGTTGTACGGCAGATTGCGGCTGCCCGGAATGTGGCCGGCGCGCAGGCCCGGACGCGGCTCAGCCACGCTGCCCTCGAACCGCGGCGCCGCGCGGGCGTCGATCACCTGCTCGGCACGGTGATCGAGATTGGCGACGAGCTGATCGCGGCTGCGGACGAACGACGCATCGAGCTTGGCGCTGAACCGGCCCGGCGCGATCGTCGGCTTGCCGGCTTCGGTCGGCCGGCCTTCCGCCATCCACTTCTTCAGCCCGCCGTCGAGAATGCGGATGTCGGCATGGCCGAACGACAGGAACATCCACCATGCCCGCGGCGCTGCCACCCAGCCGCCGGCATCGTAGGCGATCACGGTATCGCCGGACGAGATGCCGAGCGCCTCGACGTCGCGCGCGAACTGCTCGGCGGTCGGATACATATGCGGCAGCGGGCTGGTGTGATCGGACACCGCATCGACATCGAAGAACACCGCGCCCGGGATGTGCGCGGCGAGATAGTCCTCCGCCGGCAGCGGCAGCACGCCGGGCATCTTGAAGCTGGCGTCGATGATCTTGACGCTGGGATCGCCGAGACGATCAGCGAGCCAGTCGGTGGAGACCAGGGGATCGACTGTGGCAGTCATGAGATAACCTCGAGCAATCAACAAGACCAATCCAACCCGTCATTGCGAGGAAGCGCAGCGACGAAGCAAGCCAGCTCCGGCACGGAACCGGATTGCTTCGCTTCGCTCGCAATGGCGAGGAAAGCAAGCGAGGCGATGGTCAAGCCCGCGTGTGACCGCCGGAGACCAAAGTCTGATCGCAATGCGCCTCGGTCACTTCTTCTTCGGCACCCAGGCTTCGACCGGGCCACCGGCGTCGCGCCAGGCGGCGAAGCCGCCCTCGATATGCGCGACCGGCTTCAGTCCCATGTCCTGCGCGGTCTTGGCGGCGAGCGCCGAGCGCAATCCGCCGGCGCAGTAGAACACGAATCTCTTGTCCTGCTGGAATTGCGGCTTGGCATAGGGGCTCTCGGGGTCGATCCAGAATTCCAGCATGCCGCGCGGACAGGAGAACGAACCCGGGATCCGCCCCTCCCGCTCGAGTTCGCGCGGATCGCGCAGGTCGACGATCAGCACGCCGGCATCGTTCTGTAGGGCGATAGCCTCGGCCGGCGTCAGCGTTTCGATCGCCGCATTGGCGTCGTCGAGCAGTACCTTGATGCCGCGGGTGATGGTCTGGGACATGGTCGTTCCTCGTCAACTTCTTGTTTTATCGCCGGGTCATTCCAGGGCGCGCGAAGCGCGACCCCGGAATCTCGCTATTTGGATCGAAGCGATTCCGGGTTCGCGAGCTGGCGCTCGCGCCGCGGAATGACGCTTTCAAGGCCTCAGCGCACCAGCTCGCGCATCGCGCCTTCCAGTCCCTCGATCGTGATCGGATACATCCGCTCCGAGAACAGCCTACGGATGATGGTGGTGCTCTCCGAATAGTCCCAGTGCCGCTGCGCCACCGGGTTCAGCCACACCGCGTGCGGATAGGTGCGCAGCACCCGCTCCAGCCAGACGTGTCCGGCCTCCTCGTTGACATGCTCGACCGAGCCGCCCGGAACCATGATCTCGTACGGACTCATCGAGGCGTCGCCGACGAACACGACTTTGTAGTCGTGCGGAAACTTGTGCAGCACGTCCCAGGTCGGGGTGCGATCGGTGAAGCGGCGCTTGTTCTGCTTCCACACGCCTTCGTACAGGCAGTTGTGGAAGTAAAAATATTCCATGTGCTTGAATTCGCTCTTGGCCGCCGAGAACAACTCCTCGACCTGAGCGACGTGGCTGTCCATCGAGCCGCCGATGTCGAAGAACACCAGCACCTTCACGGCGTTGCGGCGCTCGGGCCGCATGTGCACGTCGAGATAGCCGTGATTGGCCGTCTCGCGGATCGTGGTGTCGAGATCGAGTTCGTCCGGCGCGCCGGTGCGGGCGAACTTGCGCAAACGGCGTAGCGCGACCTTGATGTTGCGGATGCCGAGCTCGACATTGCCGTCGAGATCCTTGAACTCGCGCTTGTCCCACCCCTTCCCGGCGCGCTGGTGGCGGCTTTTTTCCTGGCCGATCCGCACACCTTCCGGATTGTAACCCTCGGCGCCGAACGGCGAGGTTCCGGCTGTCCCGATCCACTTGTTGCCGCCCTGATGCCGCTTCTTCTGCTCCTCGAGGCGCTTCTTCAGCGTTTCCATGAGCTTGTCCCAGCCCATCGCCTCGATCTGCTTCTTCTCCTCCTCGCTGAGATATTTCTCGGCCAGCTTCTTCAGCCATTCGGCCGGAATCTCCGCCTTCTCCATTGCATCGAGCAGGTTTTCCAGACCCTTGAAGGTCGCCCCGAACACCCGATCGAATTTGTCGAGATTGCGCTCGTCCTTCACCAGCGCGGCGCGCGACAGGTAATAGAAGTTCTCCACGCTCTGATCGGCGAGGTCGGCGTCGAGCGCCTCCATCAGCGTCAGATATTCGCGAAGCGTGACCGGAACCTGGGCGTCGCGCAGCGACGTGAAGAATTGAAGGAACATGAACGACAGATTGCCCGACCCTGCGGCCCCGTCAAGACGGAATACCTCCGTTGCGACTGTTGAAAACTCGGCGCCGAGATGCCGATAGGCACAAATCCGAGCAATGGAATTATGACTCAGTAAAGCATCCAAGGTGCAAGCACAGGCGCCTCACGAATGGCCTGTCGATGTCCCCTCGCCTTCCCCCGTCCCGAAGCTGGATCGGCCGCGTTTCCACCGCGACGCTGGTCGTCGCGATGTTCGTGGCGGCGCTCGCCGCCTGCGTGCTCGGGCTGGTGGTGTGGAAGGGCTACGACTCGCGCAAGATCGCGCTGGCGCAGAGTGAGACCGAGATACGGAATTTGGCGCATTCGCTCGCCGAGCACGCAACTCACACTTTTCAGGGCGCCGACGTCGTGCTCGACGATATCGTGTCGTTCCTGAAGTGGCGGCCGGATCCGGGGGAAGCCTTCAACCAGCGGCTGCACGCGCTCGCCGACAACCTGCCGCAGCTTTCCGACGTTGCGATCATCGACGCCGGTGGCGCAGTCGCCTACGCATCGGCCAGCCCGCTGCCGCTGCTGAACAACGCCGACCGCAGCTACTTCCGTCATCACCAGGACCACGCCGAACACAAGCTGCTGATCACCGGCCCGATCCAGTCGCGCACCTCGGGGCAAGAGGTTTTCGTCGTCAGCCGCCGGCTCGAAACCTCGAACGGACGTTTTGCCGGCGTCGTCGTCGCGACCATCGCCAGCGACTATTTCAGTTCGTTCTACAAAACGATCGATCTCGGCGTCGGCGGCAGCATCGGGCTGCTCCGCAGCGACGGCCGGCTGCTGATTCAATGGCCGTCGCTCCAGAGCGGCCGCGACATGTCGGAGGTGGCGCTGTTCCAGAGCCCGCTGCGCGACACCCCTGACGGTTATTACCTGACCGTTTCACCGTTCGACGGCCTCACGAAATACTTGGCATACCGACGGCTCGATCGCTATCCGCTGGTTGTGACGGTGGCGCGTACAGAGGATTCGGTGCTGGAGCGTTGGCGCGACGCCGTGGCGTCGGACGCGGCGGTCGCCACGGCGATGCTCGCTTGCGTGGTGCTGCTGGCAGCGGGTCTGGCAGCGCAGTTGCGCAGCCGCCAGGAGGTCCAGAACCTGCTGCGCGAGCGCGACGCCCACTACCGGCTGATCGACGCCAATATGGGTGACGTGATCGTCGTGACAGACCCCGGCGGCATCATGCGGTTCGTCTCGATGTCGGTCGAAACCGTGCTCGCTCTGCCCCCGGATCAACTGGTCGGCCGCTCATGGACCGAGCTGGTGCATGCCGATGACGTACCGGCCGTGCTGGCGGTGGGTGCGCGGCTGCGGGAATCGCCGGCGGGATTGTGCGCCGAGTTTCGGATGCGGCGCGCCGAAGGCGATCTGATCTGGCTCGAAGCGAACTTTGCCTACGCCAGAGACGAGGATGGGCCGACCGACTGTGTCGTCGGCACACTGCGCGACATCACAAAGCGCAAGGCGATGGAGCAGGAGGTCAAGGCGCTCAATGCCCGCCTGGCGGAATTGGCGCGAACCGATGGCCTCACCGGCCTGCCCAACCGCCGGTCGCTCGACGGCTTCATCGATCGCACCGCCGCCTCCGCCACGACGATGGCGGTGCTGATGATCGATGTCGACGACTTCAAGGGCTTCAACGATCATTTCGGCCACCAGGGCGGCGACGACGCGCTGCGGCAGCTCGGCAATCTGTTCAGCAGCCTGGTGACCGGGATGCACGGTTTCGCCGCGCGCTATGGCGGCGAGGAGTTCACAATCGTGCTGCCCGGCGCGGACGCTGCCGCCGCGATGAGTTTCGCCGACAGTTTGCGAGCGTCGGTGCGCGGGCTCGCGGTGCGGAATCCGGCCTCGGCGCACGGATGCCTGACCGTCAGCATCGGCTTCGCCTACGGCACCGCGCCGTTCGATTCCGCGCTGCTGCTGCGCGACGCCGACATCGCACTGTACGAAGCCAAGCGTCGCGGCCGCGACTGTTGCGTCGCCGCCACGGCGGCTGCTTTCGTCGCCGATGCCGCGCCGCTGCAACCGGAGCAGGAATCCGCCTCCGCCGACACGGCCTCATAGCTGCGCGGCCGATCTCGCGTCGAAGCACATCATCCTGCGATCAGCACGCGCACCCCGCGAGTTGCCGGGCCCCCCACGACTTGCCGGAGCCTGCAAAATCGGTAGCCTGACCCGCGGGATGAGCGCTAAAGTCGCGCCTGCCGCCGGGCTCACGACCTGCGGCATCGGAACAAACGTGAGGAGCGCAATGGGGATCGATTCCATTCTGGTCTGGCTTCTGGTCGGCGCGGTCGCCGGCTGGCTCGCCGGGCTGATCGTTCGCGGCGGCGGATTCGGACTGGTCGGCAATGTCGTGATCGGCATCGTCGGCGCCGTGGTTGCGGGCTGGCTGCTGCCGTTCCTCGGCGTCAACCTCGGCGTCGGGATCTTCCGCGCGATCATCAATTCCGCGATCGGCGCCGTGATCGTGCTGGTGCTGCTGGCGATGATCCGCAGAGCCTGATACCGACGCTACGCGATCAGCGGTCGCCTTCGGTGACCGCGCCCCCCTGCTCCAACCACCACCAATCAACAAACAACAACAACGGCGCGCGCGCCGGATCAGACGAGGCTGAAACGCATGAAGTTCACCGGCACCAAGGACTATGTGGCGACCGACGACCTCAAGGTCGCCGTCAATGCGGCGATCGTGCTCGAACGGCCGCTCCTGGTGAAGGGCGAGCCGGGCACCGGCAAGACGGTGCTGGCGGAGGAAGTCGCCAAGGCGCTGAACGCGCCGCTGCTGACCTGGCACATCAAATCGACCACCAAGGCGCAGCAGGGCCTGTACGAATACGACGCGGTGTCACGCCTGCGCGACAGCCAGCTCGGCGATCCGCGCGTCTCCGACATCAAGAACTACATCAAGCGCGGCAAGCTGTGGGAAGCCTTCACCCACGAAGGGCGACCGGTATTGCTGATCGACGAGATCGACAAGGCCGACATCGAGTTTCCGAACGACCTGTTGCTCGAACTCGACCGGATGGAATTCCACGTCTACGAGACCGGCGAGACGATCCGTGCCGAGAAGCGGCCGATCGTGGTGATCACCTCGAACAACGAGAAGGAGCTGCCGGACGCGTTCCTGCGCCGCTGCTTCTTCCACTACATCAAGTTCCCCGACGCCGACACCATGCAGGCGATCGTGGACGTCCACTTCCCCGGCATCAAACAGCGCCTGGTCGAAGAAGCGCTGAAGATCTTCTTCGAAGTACGCGACGTGCCAGGCCTGAAGAAGAAGCCGTCGACCTCCGAACTGCTCGACTGGCTGAAGCTGCTGCTCAACGAAGAGATGAGCCCGGAGCAGCTCCGCGAGCGTGACCCGCGCAAGCTGATCCCGCCGCTGCACGGCGCGCTGCTGAAGAACGAACAGGACGTTCACCTGTTCGAGCGGCTGGCGTTTTTGAGCCGGCGAGAGGTTTAAAGCCCCTCTCCTCGTCATTCGGGCGCGCGCGTAGCGCGACCCCGAATGACGAGGTGTTCTGCGCAATGCATTGCTCCCCGCAGGTCGCCGGCATGGGCCAAGCCTCACGTGAACTGGATTGCCAGCTCCGCCGCCTCGAACCGGCGCTCGGCGAGGTCATGCTTGGTCAAGAAGTAGTACAGGTAACCGCCCGGCCCCCAGCCGGCGGCTTCACTGCCATTGGTGTAGCTGTCGAGCTGCAGCAGCAATCGATACTGATCGCACGGCTGATCTAGCGTGAACTCGAAGCTCTCGCCCTGCAGCAGATCCGGCCAGCCCAGCAGCTTGCTGCAATTGCACGGGTAGTCGATCTCGGCGGGAAGGCCGTACTGCCGCATCTCGCGATGGAAGCTCTTGTAGATCGTCTGACTCGACCTGTCCGGCAGGATCGCGGTGATCACGCTGCTGTCCGGGTCCGGCAGATCCCACATCGGCCGGAACAGCAGCTCTGCGCGCGGGAACACCGTGAGCATTTCCAGCGGTGGTTCGGCCGGCACCAGATGGTCGGTTTCGGGCCAATAATACAGCGCGCCGCCCTCCCCGGTTAACAGACACCCCATCACCGTATCGTGGTCACCGAAGCACGACAGCAGACCTTGCGACGGCAATGCCTCCACTCCCGGCAGCCCGCGCAGGTCGGCGCAGTTGATCTGGCCGATGAACAACATCGGCTCAGTCGCGGCGACCGGCCATTGCCAGCCCGGCGGCGCGCAGGGCATGCCGCCGAGGCGTGAGCCGTCGATCCGCGCGTCGGCGCGCGCCGCTTGCGGCCACAGCCCGATCGCGGGACGAAGCTGGCGCAGCAGCGCCGCCGCTTCCAGCGGCACCGCTGCGATCAGCCGCTTCGCGATGTCGGCGACGTCCATGGCCGGCGGCGGCGGCTGACGCGCCAGCCGGAACATCGGGTGATCATTTGGCGCGCCGCCGTCGGCCGAGCCGGGCGGGGCCGCCGAGTGCCCGCGGACCTCGGCCTCGACCGCGGCCGCCTCCAATCTACGCAGCGCCTGCTCCACGCTCAGGACAACCTCTGGATCGGGATCCGACAGCAACGCGCGCAGCCAATCGAGGCCGCTGGCGCGTCCGGACAGCTCACGCTCGATCCGCACTTGGTCTTCCATGCGCCGATTGAGCGCGCCGACATGCTCGATCGCGGCGCGGTTGCGGACGTTGTCGAGCCAGGCCTGCAGCAGTTCGGCGTCGGATCGTTTGACCAGCTCGTTCATGCCCCACCTCCCCAGAGGCAGACTACAAGAACAAACAGAGAACTATCCAGTCAGTATTTTCCCGTCGGTGAAATCGATCAGCATTCGGTATACCAAAATGACGTAGGAATCGGTCAATCCAGTTTCATTCTGGCGATTCTTATGGATTCATGTATACAATGTGAACTCAACAATAACACTCAGGGAGGCCACGATGCCCGCCTTTCCGCTCAACGCCTGGTATGCGGCGGCTTGGGACGCCGACATCAAGCGCGCGCTGTTTCCGCGGACGATCTGCGGCAAGCATGTCGTGATGTATCGCAAGGCCGACGGCAGCGTCGCCGCGCTGGAGGACGCCTGCTGGCATCGTCTGGTGCCGCTGTCGAAGGGTCGGCTCGAAGGCGACACCGTGGTCTGCGGCTATCATGGGCTGAAGTTCAATCCGCAGGGCCGCTGCACCTACATGCCGTCGCAGGAGACGATCAATCCGTCGGCCTGCGTGCGCTCCTATCCGGTGGTCGAGCGGCATCGCTTCGTCTGGCTGTGGATGGGCGATCCGGTGCTGGCCGATCCGGCGCTCGTCCCCGACATGCATTGGAACGACGATCCGGCCTGGGCCGGCGACGGCAAGACGATCCACGCCAAATGCGACTGGCGTCTCGTCGTCGACAATCTGATGGACCTCACCCACGAGACCTACGTGCACGGCTCCTCGATCGGCAACGAGGCGGTGGCCGAGGCGCCGTTCGACGTCACCCATGGCGACCGCACCGTCACGGTGACGCGCTGGATGCACGGCATCGAGCCGCCGCCGTTCTGGGCCGCGCAGCTCGGCAAGCCCGGCCTGGTCGACCGCTGGCAGATCATCCGGTTCGAAGCGCCGGGCACCGTGACGATCGATGTAGGCGTGGCACCGGCCGGCACCGGCGCACCGGAAGGCGATCGGTCGCAGGGCGTCAACGGCTACGTGCTCAACACCATGACGCCCGAGACCGACACCACCTGTCACTACTTCTGGGCGTTCGTGCGCAATTACCGGCTCGGCGACCAGCGCCTCACTACCGAAATCCGCGAAGGCGTCTCCGGCATCTTCCGCGAAGACGAGATCATCCTCGAAGCCCAGCAGCGCGCGATGCTCGAGAACCCCGACCGGGTTTTCTACAATCTCAACATCGACGCCGGTGCGATGTGGTCGCGCAAGCTGATCGACCGCATGGTGGCGCAGGAAAACGCGCCGAAGCTGCAGGCGGCGGAGTAAGCGATGAACGACAAGGCCGCGGACCGCTCGATGTCGCAGACCGTTCGCGCGCAGCTTGCGCTGCGCGACATGGTACTGTCCGGCCAGCTTCGCGCTGGCGAACGGATCTCCGAACTGCAGGCGGTCGACATCACCGGGGTATCGCGGACCCCGGTGCGGATGGCGCTGGTGCGGCTGGAGGATGAAGGCCTGCTGCAGGCGATCCCGTCCGGCGGCTTCATGGTGAAAGCCTTCTCCGAGCGCGACATCCTCGACTCGATCGAACTGCGCGGCACCATGGAGGGCCTCGCCGCCCGGCTCGCCGCCGAGCGCGGCGTCAGCGCCCGGCAGCTCGAGCCGCTGAAGCAGTGCCTTTCCGACATCGACGAGCTGGTGCGGCAGGCCCCGATCTCGGTCGACGCGTTCTCGGCCTATGTGGCGCTCAACGCGCGGTTTCACGCGCTGCTCAACGAGCTGTGCGGCTCGGCGCCGGTGATGCGCCAGATCGATCGCGTCGCCGCCCTGCCGTTCGCCTCGCCGAGCGCCTTCGTGATGGCGCAGTCGGCGCTGCCGGAGGCGCACCAGATCCTGCTGATCGCACAGGATCACCACCGCGCCGTGATCGACGCGATCGAGAACCGCGAAGGCGCGCGCGCCGAAGCAGTGATGCGCGAACACGCCCGGCTCGCGGTGCGCAACCTGCGGCTGGCGCTGAGGAGCCGCACCCATCTCGACCTGCTGCCGGCGCTGACGCTGGTGACCCAGGCCGCCGACAAATAGTCAGTTTCCCCCTCATCGACAGGAGCCCGCGATGCGCTTCGCCGAACAGTGGACCAGCAGCACCGTCGTTTCGACCCGCGACCTGACGCCGTCGATCCGCGAAATCGTGCTCGAACCGGATACGGCGGTCACCACCTGCGCGCCCGGTAGCCATATCAACGTCGCCGTGCTGATCGACGGCCGGCCCGACAAGCGCAGCTACTCACTGGTCGGCGCGCCGGATCATGGACGGTTGCGGATCGCGGTGCGGCTCGCCGGTGACAGTCGCGGCGGATCGCAAGCGATGTGGGCGCTGAAGCCGGGGCAGCGGATCGACATCACCCATCCGACCTCGCTGTTCGAGATCGATTGGAGCCGCCGCAGCTATTGCCTGATCGCCGGCGGCATCGGCGTCACGCCGATGCTCGGCATCGCCGCGGCGCTCGCCCGCCGTGGCACTGAGCTGACGATGCACTACGCGGTCAAGTCCCGAGCGGACGCCACGCTGCACGACGAGCTGACCGGCCTGCTCGGCGACCGGCTCCGGCTCCACGCCGGCGACGAAGGCGCCCGGCTCGATCTCGACGCCACCTTCCGTGCTCTGCCAGAGGGCGCCGTGGCGGTGCTGTGCGGTCCGCTGCGGATGCTGGAAGCTGCGCGGCACGCCTGGCATCGGGCAGGCCGCCCGGCGAGCGATCTGTGTTTCGAAACCTTCGGCTCCAGCGGCCGGCTGCCGACGACCGAGTTCTGCGTCCGCATCGCCGCCACCGGCAACGAAATCGTGGTGCCGCGCGACCGCTCGATGCTGGACGCGCTGAACGCCGCCGGCTTTGAGGTCATCTCCGATTGCGAGCGCGGCGAATGCGGGGTCTGCACCGTCGACGTCACCGCCGTCGAAGGCGAGATCGACCACCGCGACGTGTTCTTCAGCGACCATCAGAAGCACGACAGCGGCAAGATGTGCGCCTGCGTCTCCCGCGCCCGCGGCACGGTGACGATCGATACACTGTACCGGCCGGATCAATTGCCCGTTGCGGCGGCGTAGAAGTGCATCTCTCGCGTCATCGCGACGACGCGGGGCTGACGAAACAATGACGAGAGCCGCCAACCCGAGACTCAGCGCCAGCCTTCCAGCACACCGATCGGCTGGTCGCAGACCCATTCGGGTCGCAGCATCACCTGGCAGCCTTTGTCGAACGGCAGCAGTCCGACCCGGCGCTGGTCCTGCATGATTTCGATCGACCAGGTCCGCGGTACCGACGGATGCACCTGGACCAGCCGCTGGATCACGCCGGCGGCAAACAGCGTCGCATCGATATCATCGGCCAGCGCCGCCCCGTCGTGGCCCGGGCCATCGACGCGGTTGATCGGATCGCGGACATGAAATCGATAGAACGGCATAGCACTAGAATGGCGTCGGCAAAGGCTCCGCAAAATGACGCAGATCAAACGGAGCCTATCGGGGGCGCTATTCTTTGGATGATCAGCCGATTAGCAAGCGGAATCTTGATCAAAATCAAGGGAACTCACGCCCGGCGGCTCAGCGGCCGGGCTTCTCGAACAACTGATAGCTGAGATGGGCCTTCACGGTCGGCCATTCGGCGGCGATGATCGAGTACACCACGGTATCGCGTAGCGTGCCGTTGGGCGCGATCTGGTGATTGCGCAGGATGCCGTCCTGCTTGGCACCGAGCCGCTCGATCCCGCGCCGGGACTGATGGTTGAAAAAGTGTGTGCGGAACTCGACCGCAATACAGTCCAATTTCTCGAAGGCGTGTTGCAGCAGGAGCATCTTGCATTGCGTGTTGAGTCCGGTCCGCTGCACGCGAGACGCGTACCAGGTCGAACCGATCTCGACCCGGCGATTGCCGGCATCCACGTTCATATACGTGGTCATGCCGACGATCTTGCCGGCAGCGTCCTTCACCGTCCACGGCAGCATCGCGCCCTGCGATTGCAGCGCCAGCCGCCGCGCGATCTCGGCTTCCATCTTCGCAGGCTCGGGCACGAACGTGTACCACAGCTTCCACAGTTCACCGTCCTTCACCGCCTCGATCAGCCCGTCGCAATGCGCCGGCTCCAGCGGCTCCAAAGTCGCGTGCGGGCCGCTCAGGGTGACGGGTTCGAGCCAGGGCATCTGCGCTGCTTCCTCATGGGTGTCGGGAACCGAAACCATAATACGCGATGGCCGGGCTTGTCCCGGCCATCGACGAACATGCGCGTATGCGCCGATCGAGGGGCGCGCCCCGGTCGCGCGTTGTCAGGAGAGTTGAAAGACCTGATCGGCACTACTTGTTGAGAAAATTCAGCGCCAGTCCCGGCCGGGCCCAATCCATCACGATCAGTTCGCCCCGTCCGGACAGGGTGATGTAGGCGGTCTTCAGGTCGGGACCGCCGAACGCGATGTTGGTGGTGACGCGGTCGCCGGTCGGGACCTGCTCGACCAGCGTGCCGTCCGGCGCGATCACCGAGATGCAGCCGGACACCAGCGTGGCGACGCAGACATTGCCGCTGGCCTCGACCGCGAGCGAATCGAACATCTGATAGCCCCCGAGCCCGCAGATCGGCTTGCCCTTCTCGCCGCGATAGATCACGTCGCGCGGCTTCACCTCGCCCGGGATGTGCAGATCGAACGCCCACAACCGGCCGGTGGGCGTTTCGGCCGCGTACATCGTCGCTTCGTCCGGCGACAGGCCGATGCCGTTCAGCGGCAGCGTGCCGAACACCTGCTCGGTGATCTCGGTCATGCCGGGCTTGATGTAGTAGGCGGCGCCGACGTCCATGTCGCGGGAGCGGCGTTTGCCGAGATCGGTGAACCAAAGCCCGCCGTGCTTGTCGAACACCAGATCGTTCGGCCCCTTCAGCGGGTGCTCGCCGCATTTGTCGAACAGCGTCTCGACCTGCCCGCTCTGCAGATCGACGCGCTGGATCGAGCCGCCGATATATTCGTGCGGCTCCGGCGCGCCCGGCATCATCGTTCCGCGCGAGGCGAACCAGCCGAAGCCGCCATTGTTGCAGATGTACATCTTGCCGTCGGGGCCGAGCGCGGCGCCATTCGGCCCGCCCGGGATCTTCGCCACCACCTCCTTGCGGCCGTCCGGCCACACCCGCGTCAGTTGCTGGGCGCGGATTTCGACCAGCACCACCGAGCCGTCCGGCATCACCACCGGGCCTTCGGGAAACGCCAGATCGGTGGCAAGAACGCGGACGTTGGACAATGGTTTTCTCCCGAGATGTTTGTTGTGCGCGGGAGATGAGACTCCCCGCGCTTATTGTCTCGGGAACGAGTTGTAAGTCATGTCGTCGCGGCTTGCCAAGCAAGCGCGATAATTCCATCAAGCGGCAGACGCCGGAGAAGACAGCGCGGAACTACTTCGCGTCGGTCTTCGGCGGCGTCGCGTCCTTCGGCGGCACTGCATCCTTGGACGGCGTCGCATCCTTGGCCGGCGCAGGCTCGCTCTTGGCCGGCTTCTGCGCGGCTTGTAGTTCGGCCAGTTGCTTCTGCAGCGCTGCCACCGCGGCACTCAGCGCGGCGATCTGCGCGCGGGCCGCATCGAGCTTCTGCTGCTGATCGAGCCGCGCCTTGTCGAGGCTCTTGTGCAGGAAGTCGACATTGCTCTGCAGGCAACTGGTGCGCCGCTCCATGGTTTTCTCCACGGTGCAGATCTCGATGCCCGGCACGTCCTGGGCGGTCGCGGCCGGGCTCCACAGCAGCGGCGCCAGCAGCGCCAGCGCGATCATCGGTTTGCCGGCCATCATCGTCTCCTTCGTTTGCGTCAGGTGGCAGCGAAGCCGCTGGCGCGCCGGCCGTCAACCGCTCCATACCGCGGCGGATTGCCGGACTGAGGGCAGCCGTGCGAGGTTCTCGCCATGCAGGAGGCTCCCGCCGAGGAACAGTGCTTCGTCTATGTGCTCGGCTGCGCGCACGCAGGCCGCTATCTCACCTATGTCGGCTGGACGCTCGACCTCGACCGCCGCCTCGCCCAGCACAACGCCGGCACCGGCGCACGCTCGACCCGCGGCCGTGCCTGGGTGCTGATCCATTCGGAACGTTTCACCTGCCGCCGCGACGCGATGAGCCGCGAGTGGCATCTCAAGCGCGACCGCGCCTTCCGCCGCCGCCTTGCCGCCGAAGCGCAAGCCCGCGTCGCCAAGGTGCCGACAGCCCGCAAAGCTGTGCCAGCGCGTAACAAGACGCGTGACCGATCTTAACCTTTGGAACGCGGCCTGAACGAAGCGGGCCCGAATCACTGCGAATCAGCTCGCGACACGAACTCCACACCAGATCGCGTGCGAGCTGGCACAGCGACGGCACAACACCTGTTGACGCAGCCGGCGCGCGAAGCCGCGACCATGGCTGAATGGGTTAATACGCGTGCCCGTGCGTTCTGCCTTCGCTGACGTCCTCGTGGATGCTGTGCGCGTCAACGCGTGAGCTATCACGGTGGACCGCGTGTCCCCGAATGCGACACCGCGCCTGCACGACCTTAACGTTTCGAACGCGGCCAGAACGAAGCCAGCCCGAATCACTGCGAATCAGCTCTCGCGGTCGCGCGCTCACTAGATCTCGGCGACGCCGAGACGATCCAGCACAACACCTGCACGCGCGTGTTCCCGCGACCGCGATGATCGCGGCAAAAGTCGTTAACGCGCGGCCGAGCGGGTACGGCGAACGTCGCTTGCCGGCGCTGCAAAGATCGTCACCGAGTGCGTGCGTGCCGCCTCACCGGCGTTGTCCCCGGATGCGACACTCGCCGTGCTCGATCTTAAGCTTTGGAACGCGGGCGGAACAAAGCACCGACGAATCAGCGCGAATCAGCTGCTCGCGCTGTGCCAACACCAGATCTCGCCAAAGGACATCGCGGACGCGCGCTAGATCTATGCGGCGGTGTTCTCGCGCGAGACCATCCGCGGCTCCACATCGTTAACGTTCAAGCACAAACCGGACGTGAAAATGCACGCCGGCGCGCGGGAGCGCACCAGCGGGCGGCATTGCTGCGAGATGGCGAGAAAAGCCCGGCCGGGCGCGGAGCGCCTGCCGGGACGCGAAGCTCAGCTGCGCGGGCGGATATACGGCTCGACCGGGCCGTGGACCTTGATCGCAAGCTGATTGCCGAAGCGATCCTTGGCGGTGCCGGCGGCAACGCGGATCCAGCCCTCGCTGACGCAGTATTCGATCACGTTGGTCTTGTCCTGCCCCTTGAAGCGGACGCCGACGTCGAGCTCGAGCAGATCGGCGTTGTAGTAAGGGCTGGAGGGCTCGATCGACAGACGATCGGGCAGTTCAATGTTCTGAGTGTCGGTCATAGCAAGGTCTCGATCTCTTTCGAAAGCGCCTCCGGCGTGGTGGTCGGCGCATGCCGCGATACCACGCGCCCGGACCGATCGACCAGGAACTTGGTGAAATTCCATTTGATCGCCGAGCCGAGCAAGCCGCCCTTTTCGTCCTTCAGAAACTTGTACAGCGGATGCGCGCCGGCGCCATTGACGTCGATCTTGGCGAACATCGGGAAGCTGACGCCGTAATTGGTCGAACAGAACTGCGCAATCTGGGCTTCGTCGCCGGGCTCCTGGGCGCCGAACTGGTTGCACGGAAAGCCGAGCACCGAAAAGCCGCGCGGGCCGTATTTCTGCTGCAGCGCTTCGAGGCCCTTGTATTGTGGAGTGAAGCCGCAGGCGCTCGCGGTGTTGACGATCAGCAGCACCTTTCCTTCGAACTGTTTCAGCGCGACGTCTTTGCCCGCCAGCGATGTGGCGGTGAAATCATAGATCGACGCCATCGTCCCCTCGCTTCCGTCTCAAGCCATCGGATCAATCGGCGACGGCGGCGCGCCGCCGGCCTCGATCGCTTCGCCCGCGAGCAGGCACAGATCCTCACGATAGCGTCCCGATACCACCTGCACGCCGACCGGCACGCGGCCGACCATCCCGGTCGACACGGTGAGGCCGGGCAGGCCCATAAACGGCAGGCCGACCTGCGGCATCTGCGCCGCCCACACCCGCTTAAACGAGCCTTCATCCTTCAAATCGAGGCGCTGCGGGAACGGCAGCTCGCCGCACACCGGCATCAGCAGCACCGCATAGGTCTCGAAGAAGGTCTGCCAGTCGCGCGTCAGCGTGGCGCGGCGGGTGAGCAGCTTCGAGTAGCTGGCGAGGTCGCCGATCGCCTTGTCGCGATTGCCGTGCAGACACGCCAGCGCGCCTTCGTCGCCCTCGCGCTCGGCCGCGTCCAGCATCGCCTGATAACCGTCGCCAAGCCAGAACTGCGCCTGCAGCTCCGCAGCCTCGCGCAGCGGTGGCGTGCTGGCGATCTCCTCGACGATCCAGCCGGCGGCTTCGAGCCGGCGCGCGGCGTCTTTCAGCGCATTGCGCACTTCCAGCACCACCGCAAGATCGTCCGGCGCGATGCACAGCGCGGCGCGCTTGTCGCGCGGCGGGCCGTCGAGTGGCGCCGGCACCCACCACGGATCACGCGCATCCGGCTGCGCCAGCGCCTGCAGCCCGAGCCTCACATCGGCGACGGTCCGCGCCAGTGGACCAGAGACGGCGCTGATCTGCGGGCAGATGGTCCGCTCCGGCGAGGAGGCGTTGTAGGCCGCGACGCGGCCGAGGGTCGGCCGCAGCCCGTGCACGCCGCAGGCATAAGCGGGATAGCGCACCGAGCCGGCGATATCGGTGCCGTGCGCGATCGCGCCGATGCCGGCCGCGACCGCCGCGGCGGCACCACCGGACGAGCCGCCCGGCGTGATCGAGGAATCGCGCGGATTCAGGGTCTCGCCGTGCAGCTTGTTGGCGGTGAACCAGCGATAGGAAAACGCCGGCGTATTGGTCCGGCCGATGATCACCGCGCCGGCTTTGCGCAGATTGTCGACCACCGGATTGTTGGTCTTGGCGATCCAGTCGCGCTGCAGCGTCACGCCGTTGGTGGTGGCAAAGCCCTGCTGATCGACATTGACCTTCACGGTCACCGGCACGCCCGCCAGCACGCCCGGCGTCTCGCCCTTAGCGAGCGCGGCATCGACCGCATCGGCCTGCGCCAGCGCGTCCTCGGCCTTGTGATCGACCACCGCGTTGATCGCAGGATTGACGGCATCGAGCCGGCGCAGCGCGGCCTCGGCCACTTCGCGCGCCGAGACGCGGCGGCTGCGGACGAGATCGGCCAGTTCAGTCGCGGGAAGGCGCCAGATGTCCTGCATGATCACTCCGTTGCGAGACAGATGTGATAGCGTGGCAGGATCAGGCGCGCCACCGCCAATTCAGCAGCCGCTCAATGCCGGTTCCGCGGTGACGCCGGCAGATCGAGCATCGCCTCGCTGAAGGGGAATTCCAGCAGCACGTCGCCCTCCTCGTCGGTGACTTCGAGGCTGGCGCGGATCAGGTCGAGCTGCGCGCTCTCGGTTTTGACGATTTCGCGGATGGTGGCACGCGCCACTTCCCAGGCGTGGTCGGCGTCGCGCAGCTCCTCGCCCTCCGGATCCGGAATCAGTTCCTCGCCGATCCGGGTGTTGAAGAAATATCGCGGCAATTCCGACTCCCGATTGGACATCTCGTCAAGGTGGCCATCACCGGCATAATCCGCAACCCTGCCGGCCGCGCGGAGCGCTGTGCGGCGCTCGCAAACCGCACGGTTTCGCGCTAACAGGTCGAGATGCCATTCGATCCGGAAGCTGACGCTCCGTCCCCGCAGCCTGCCGCGACCACGCCGCTGTCCTCGCAGATGCTCACGGTCGGCGACGGCCACGCGCTCTATGTCGAAAGCAACGGTCGCGCCGATGGCATCCCCGCGGTTTATCTACACGGCGGTCCTGGCAGCGGCTGCCAGGTCGATCATCGCCGGCTGTTCGATCCGCAGCGATTTCATGCCGTGCTGTTCGATCAGCGCGGCGCCGGCCGCAGCCGCCCAAAGGGCGGGCGCGACGCCAACACGCTGCCGCATTTGATCGCCGACATGGAGGCGATCCGCAGCCATTATGGCTTCGAACGCTGGCTGGTGGTCGGCGGCTCGTGGGGCGCCACGCTGGCGCTGGCCTATGCCGAGGCGCATCCGGAGCGCGTCAGCGGGCTGGTACTGCGCGCGACCTTTCTCGGCACCCGCGCCGAACTCGAGACCGCGTTCCTGTCGACGCTGCCGCGGTTCTACCCGGCGCTGTACGACGACTTCATCAGCGTGTTGCCGGAGGCCGAGCGCGCCGCGCCGCTCGATGCCTATTGGCGCCGCATCCTCGATCCCGATCCCGCCGTGCACGCTCCGGCCGCGCGCGCCTGGGGAGAGACCGAAGGCATTCTCTCCAGTCTCGCGCCGCGGCGGACCCGGCTCGATCGCGCCGCGCTATCCGGCAACGGTGCGCTGCCGATGACGCCGTTCATGGAGGCGCACTACTTCGCCCACGATTGCTTCCTGCAGCCGGATCAATTGCTGCGCGATGCGCCGAAACTCGCCGGCATCCCCGGAGTGATCGTTCAGGGCCGCTACGATCTGCTGTGCCCGCCATCGACCGCACAGCGCCTGGCTGCGCTGTGGCCGGAGGCCGAGCTGCGCACCATCGATGCCGCCGGCCACCTGCTGTACGACCCCGGCATCCGCGACGCAGTGATCGCCGGGATCGGCGACGTCTCCGCTGGGCCCGACGCGCTGAGAGCGCCGTAAGACCGACACCGCTCGCCGCAGCAGTTGCCCCTGGTCCGCCTGTAATCGCAGCATCACATCCTTGCGATA